>JAPHSZ010000218.1 GCA_026196545.1 Gammaproteobacteria bacterium | reverse complement strand
GCACTGCACGGTGGCCCCAAGTATTCTCCCGACGGCCGCTATGTCTATTTTGCCTCACGCGACGGCTGGATCAGCAAGTATGACATCTACAACCTGAAACTGGTCGCCGAAATTCGCGCTGGCATTAACACCCGTAATCAGGCAGTCTCAGCCGATGGCCGCTACGTCATGATCGCCAACTACCTGCCACACACGCTGGTACTACTTGATGCAAAAGATTTGAGCCCAATCAAACTCTATGATGTCAAAGATGCAGAAGGTAAATCTTCACGCGTCAGCGCCGTCTACACCGCACCACCACGTGAAACCTTTATCGCCGCACTGAAAGATATTCCAGAAGTCTGGGAAATTTCTTACGAAGATGAACCACCAATGGGATTTGGCATGTGGATGCACGATTATCGTGCCGACTCGGGCGAGAACACCAAACTTGAACCATTCCCGGTGAGAAAAATCAATGTTGACGGTTATCTGGATGATTTCTTTTTTGATCAGGAATATGTCTCACTGATTGGCGCTTCACGCGAAGGCAAGGGCCAGGTTATCGATATGGATCTGGGGCGCGTAACCGTGCCCGATCTTCAATTACCGGGCATGCCACACCTTGGCTCGGGCATTACCTGGGAATACAAAGACCATCAGGTACTCGCCACTCCCAACCTCAAAGCCAACAACGTCAGCGTCATCGACATGGAAACCTGGAAAACCATCAAGAATATCGAAACCCTGGGGCCCGGCTTCTTCATGCGCAGCCATAAAAACTCAGCTTACGCCTGGGTGGATGTGTTCTTTGGCCCCAATAAGGATGCGGTGCACGTAATCGACAAAAACACACTGGAAATCGTCAAAACCCTGCGCCCGGCACCCGGCAAAACCGCCGCCCACGTTGAATTTACCCGTGATGGCAAATATGCCCTGCTCAGCATCTGGGATCCGGAAGGTGCGGTAATTGTTTATGATGCTAAAACACTGGAAGAAATAAAACGCCTACCAATGAACAAACCTTCTGGCAAATATAATGTCTATAATAAAACACGCTATTTAGAAGGAACCAGCCACTAAACTGGCTCAACTAACATACGGGGAATAAAACATGAGTTTGCTAAAAGAAATTATCGGCCCGAAATCAAAATATGAAAAAGATATTCCCTACACCTACGAAGCCAGAATAAAGATAATCGATGATGAATATAATTCATTTCTTGGCGACACTATCTGTGCCCTGGTAGAACACCTGACCAAAAACAAAATAAAACCTGAAGAAGTAGAGTTTTATGAAATATTCAAGGACGAAGAGAAAAAATTAGACACCAGATATTGCATTTCTGATAACGGGCAGTGGCTATCTCGGAAAGAACTGTGTGTTGCATTTAAAGAACACTATGCTGGCCATATACATGAGAATGGCTGCACGTTTGAAGACAGGGAAAAAGACATAACCGGGCCTTAACCACAACAGGAAGAAACTCTTTATCATGAAAATTTCAACAATAAAAATAATAGCGCTCTGGTTAATAATTGGTCCTGCATTGGCGCTAATTTTTTCAACCCTAAGCTGGTACATTATCGAATATCTAACACCCGGCAAACTTGCTGGCATAGACGTGTTATTTTCCCAATACATACTGGCGTTGCTATTATCGGTAATGACACCCTGGGGATGGCTGATCTACGGTGGCTTTCTGCTTATGATGACTAAAAACCTAAAGATGGGTGTTTCATGCACACTGATTGGTGCATTATTACTTGGCGGATTCTGGCCAATATGGGCTACAGACCTGGCATCGGCTTAATGGCTATTGTAATTTTATTATTCCAAAGTCTGAACTGAGCTAGAGCAATAAGTTCTTTTCTGATCTGCTGTCTGTTTGGCCTGCAGCATGCAGGTCTTCCAGTCAGGCATCCTCTCAACCTGCACAGAACTATTCTCAAGTTTAACAAGATAAAAGTTTCGAATTTTGCTGGACGCCGCAGCATGGCCAAATTCAGAAAATCTTAGATTACTTTGAATGCAACGACGTTCAATAACGGGAATATCCGAAGCCTGAAAAACGCCTTCTACCATCAATGCCTTTTGCTGGCACTGCTCCAGCGTTTCGGTATTCACAAACGAGGCGTTGATGTCTCCCGCTCCATTTTGCGTAAGTACGATTAACAGAAATAAAGCTTTCACTGATAATAATCAGTAGCAAGTCAAAACCTGATTCGGCCTATTTTACACCCTTACTGATAATGTAATCACAGTATTCCTTATCGGTACCATTGATATGAACGATAAGCCAGTCCTGCAGGTAATCAACTGCATTCTGCATAGCTGTTTCAGGCTCTTTTTCATACTCGGCCAGCACTGATTCAACCTTGGCGATCATTTTTGCGTGTTCGGCCTTGTGCGCCTCAAAGCCGGGGTAGTCATTATCTTCCAGCATATTCTCTTCGTAGGCAAAATGCGTCTTGGTGTAATCTACCATTGCATCCAGTGCCTCACGCTCAAATTCGATGCCCGTCGCGTAGATCAAGGCGGCCTGCAACTGGTTGATTAGATTAATCAGTTTCTTGTGCTGTTCGTCGATCGAGTCAATACCAACACTGTATTCATCTTTCCATTCCATAAAGCCCTTTACGGCAACTTTTCTGTGAATAAAAGGGATCGCAATCAATGCCGCCAGCAGTATCCAGGTCAGCGGGCTAGTCGGACCAGCCATAAACCCCAGAATCACGGCCACGATGAGCGTTAGGATGATAAGTGCAACACCAAACATACTTGCATTCTGATTCATGAAATAGTCTCTTTTTATAAAAATACATTGCTCACCAATACATCCTCCATGATCCAGCAAGCACAATGTGGCTATTTTAGGCTGCTAAGCACCTAAAACCAAATGATCCATGTCAATTCCACAATGGGAAAAAACCATAGATTTTAATACTTTCCCAGTTGTTTACTATATCAGTAACTCATCCACAACCAGAAACTGAGCGGAATCAATTTTAGAATCAATCTACAATGGCGCACCTTGACCTAAATCAATGACATATTGACCTAAGCAAGCCAATATCAGTCTCATGTGAGCACGTGCCATCAGTCACAAGAACCTCACCCAAAAGATTAACCATTGGCAGTTTTTTTATGAAAAATAAGGGTTTTATATCACTGGTCGGGTCAGGCCCGGGCGACGCCGAACTCATGACTCTCAAGGCACAACGCCTGCTTCAGCAGGCCGATGTTGTCGTCTATGACCGCCTGGTATCCAGTGAAATACTCGATATGATCCCGGCCGGTGTCAGCCGGGTTTCTGTCGGCAAGGAAGTAGGCAAGCACTGCGTCCCTCAAGATCAGATCAACGACACCATCGTTAATCTCGCCAAATCAGGCCGCAAGGTGGTACGCCTCAAGGGTGGTGACCCCTATACCTTCGGGCGAGGTGGTGAGGAAGTATTAGCACTAAAACAACATAATATCGATTTCGAAGTGGTACCCGGCGTTACCGCTGCATCTGGTTGCAGCGCTTACAGCGGCATACCACTGACACACCGCGGCATGAGTCGTAGCGTACGTTACATCACCGGTCATTTTAAGAATGATGAGCCACTGGATATTAATTGGCAATATCTTGCTGATCCCGACTGCACACTGGTTATCTACATGGGGCTGGCCAATCTTGACCTGATCTGTGATTCACTGATAGGAGCCGGGCTGGATCCATCAACCCCTGCCGCTGCAGTGCAAAATGGTACAACCAAAGACCAGCAGCGCATACTGACACAGCTCAATGAACTTAGCGATACCGTCACTCAATCCGGCCTGACCCCCCCCGCTATAATAATCATTGGTAAAGTGGTTTCACTTGCCGGGGAACTCGACTGGTTCCAGTCTGCACTGGAGGAGTCTGACTATGGTAAAGACATTGCTGCTCACAGCTAGCCTGGTATTTGTTTCAGCTACAGCACTGGCAGAAATCTCCCCCTCACGCCAGACTGAGCTCACACACCTGCTTAAACACGACTGCGGCTCCTGCCACGGCATGACCCTCAAAGGCGGTCTTGGCCCTGCCCTGTTGCCCGAACAGATGGATGGCAAAGACACCAACTATCTGGTCACAACGATACTTGAAGGCCACGCGAATACCGCCATGCCCGGATGGAAAACCATGTTATCTGTAGATGAAGCACTATGGATTGCAAAACGACTAAAACAGGGCGTCCAGCCATGATTCGTTCAGTACTTGTTTCTCTAACGCTTATTATCACAACATCTGCGCCAGTCGCTTATGCACGCGGCACGGGTGATCTCGGTCTGGTCATTGAACGCGCCAGCGGCAGCATTCAAATTATTGAAACCACCAACAATTCCAGTCTGGGTCGTGTTGAGGGCCTGGGCGATCTATCACATGCTTCAGCGGTATATTCACGCGACGAACAGTACGCCTATATATTTGGCCGTGATGGTGGCCTGACCAAGGTTGATATCATCGCACAGAAGATTGTCAAACGTACGCTACAGGCGGGCAACAGTATTGGTGGCGCTATTTCTCAGGATGGCAGCCTGGTCGCGGTTTCCAATTACACCCCCGGTGGCGTGAAAATATTTGACTCAGGAACACTGGAACTGGTGGCAAATATCCCCGCTACTTATGGCGATGAGAAAAAAACGTCCAAGGTCATCGGCCTGGTTGATGCCCCCGGCAAGAAATTTGTTTTCAGTTTATGGGATGCGAATGAAATCTGGGTAGCCGATGTTTCGCAACCAGCCAAACCTCAGATTGAGAAATTCAAAAATATCGGTCGCAATCCTTACGATGCACTGATCTCCCCTGATGGCCGCTATTACATTGCCGGCCTGTTCGGCGAAGACGGCATGGCCTTGCTCGATCTCTGGAACCTCAATGCCGGTGTGAAACGCATACTGGACAACTACGGCAAGGGCGAACAGAAGCTCCCTGTCTACAAAATGCCCCATCTCGAAGGCTGGGCCATGGCCGGCACTTATGCCTTTGTACCCGCCGTTGGCCGCCACGAGGTACTGGTCATCGATACACAGACCTGGACCGAAGCTGGTCGCATCAAGGTTCACGGCCAACCCATCTTTGTTATGGCCAGGCCCGATGGCCGAAATATCTGGGTTAACTTTGCCATACCCAACAACGATACCCTACAGGTGATTGACACCCAGTCACTGGAAGTCATAAAAACCATGCAACCTGGCAAAGGCGTATTACACATGGAATTTGAGCCCCGTGGCGAAGAAGTCTGGGCGTCGGTTCGCGACAAAGACCAACTGGTAATTTATGACACTGAAACTTTTGAAGAACTTAAAAGACTGCCTGCAGAAAAACCCAGCGGGATTTTTTCAACCACACGTGCGCATAAAATTGGCCTGTAACTGAGATTATTATTGTGGAAGACCTTACCGAAAAACTGCTTAACGACTTTCAACGCAACTTTCCGTTGAACCCTATGCCTTTTGAACAGATTGCGATAGCCCTGAACACCAGTACTGAAGTGGTTATCGAGAAACTAAAAGAGCTTCAGGCCAAAGGTGCGGTTAGCCGTGTCGGCCCGGTCTTCAGTCCCAATACCGTAGGTGTCAGCACACTCGCCGCTATGGCCGTGCCCGCTGATAAACTCGAACAGGTTGCAGAACAGGTCAACAGCTATGAGCAGGTCAACCATAATTATGAACGCGAACATAAATTTAATTTATGGTTTGTTGCCACCGCTGACAACCATGACACCCTGCAAAACACGCTAAACAATATTGAAAAACAAACTGGACACAAGGTGTTATCACTTCCCCTGCTAAAGGAATATCACATCGACCTTGGCTTCCGTATGAAGTTAAACGATCGTAAGGATGTTGATGAAGTCAATACAACAACATCAAACCCGGCAACAGAAATTTTAACCACAGAAGCCCAACTGGCGAGTGCCGAAGACCTGATTGAAGTCATTCAGGGTGGCCTGCCACTGGTGGCACGTCCCTATCAGGAAATCGCCGAACAGCTCGGCTGGTCCGAAGAAATGGTCATTAAAAAACTCAAACACATGGTCGAAGGCGGCACAATTAAGCGCCTGGGCATCGTAGTGCGTCACCATGAACTGGGTTACCGCGCAAATGCCATGGTGGTCTGGGATGTGCCCGACCAGTCTGTCGACCAATTTGGAGAAACCCTGGGTCAGCAGGATTGCGTCACCCTCTGCTACCAGCGTCCACGTAGGCTTCCCGACTGGCCGTACAATTTATTTTGCATGGTGCACGGACGCAATCGTGAAGAAGTCCTGGAATGCATTGTAGGTATGACAGAGTACCTGGGTGCAGAAGATATTCCACACACCGTGCTGTTCAGCGGCAAGCGCTTTAAACAGAGGGGCGCGCGCTACCGCCATGCGAACAACGGGCAGAAACACTAGTCGTTATATGGATCAGCTCGATAGAAGTATTATCAATTCCCTGCAGCATGACTTCCCGGTCTGTAACAGTCCATTTGCACGCATCGCAGATGAACTCAACAGTGATGAAACTGAAATTATCAAACGCGTTCAGCAAATGCTAGATGACGGTTTGTTAACTCGCTTTGGGCCTATGTACAATGCAGTCAACCTGGGTGGCGCCCTCAGCCTGTGCGCAATGAAAGTGCCAGCATCAAGGTTTGATGAAGTCACTGAAAAAGTAAACGCCTTTGCCCAGGTTGCGCACAATTATCAGCGTGACCATGAAATGAACATGTGGTTTGTGCTCGCAACAGAAACAGAAGCCGATATCGATGACACACTTGCTGCTATTGAAAAAGCCACCGATCTGCGCGTTTACAACATGCCGAAAGAGAAAGAATTTTTTGTCGGCCTGCACTTCCCTGTGTAAAGCAGACTTAAGATGGATCAACGCGTGAAACACACTAATATTGAACAGGATTCAGGCATCGATGAACTCGATCGACGCATCGTCATTGCCACACAGTCTGGCCTGCCTGTTGTTGCCCAGCCCTATCAGCAGATAGCCAGCGAACTCGACATCAGTGAAGAACTGCTCATGCAACGGCTCGAAGCCATGAAACAGGACGGCCGTATCCGCCGGATCGGCGTGGTTCCCAACCACTACAAGCTGGGTTACACCGCCAATGGCATGTCTGTCTGGGATGTTCCAGATGAGATCATCGATGAAGTTGGCGAAGCAATGGGCAAACTGGATATGGTCTCACACTGTTACCAGCGTCCCCGCTTCCTGCCGGAATGGTCCTACAACCTGTTTGCTATGGTGCACGGCCATACACGCGATGAGGTGATACAAAAAGTTGAACAAATTGCTGAAATGCTTGGTGAACGTGCTAAACAACATGATATTCTATTCAGCACGCGCATCCTCAAGAAAACCGGCCTGCGCCTTAAAGACAAAAAAGAGAGTTAAATAGATGTTTCGTATCTCACAATACATGCAGGAACTGGTTAATCCCAACGACCGACAGCGACCACGCAAACCCACTGGCCCCGTTGTCATATGGAACCTGATTCGACGCTGCAACCTGACCTGCAAGCATTGCTACGCGACATCAACAGACAAGGACTTCCCTGGCGAACTCAATACCGAGCAGGTTTTTGATGTGCTGGATGACCTTAAGTCATTTGGTGTGCCCGTACTGATACTCTCTGGTGGTGAGCCACTGATGCGCCCCGATATTTTTGAAATATCACACCGCGCCAAGGACATGGGTTTCTATGTCGGCCTTTCATCGAATGGCACGCTCATCTCCGAAGACAACATCCAGGACATCGTCGATGTCGGCTATAACTACGTAGGTGTGAGCGTCGATGGCATGCGCGAAACTCACGACAAATTCAGGCGCAAACAGGGCTCTTTTGATGAGGCCATGAATGGTATTCGCCTGTGCCACAATGCAGGCATTAAAGTTGGCCTGCGTTTCACCCTGACTCAGGACAACAAACAGGATTTCCCGCAACTGCTTCAACTGATGGATGACGAGGGTATCGACAAGTTTTATCTATCCCACCTCAATTATGCCGGTCGCGGCAACAAAAACCGGCGCGATGACTTACATCACAGGATGACACGTGAAGCGATGGATCTGCTATTTGAGACCTGCCTGAAAGACATAAAGGCTGGCAGAAAACGCGAATTTGTCACTGGCAACAATGATGCCGATGGCGTCTACATGCTGCTCTGGGCGAGAAAAAACATGCCTGAGCATGCTGACCACCTGGAACACCTGTTACAACAATGGGGCGGTAATTCTTCCGGCGTCAACATCTCCAATATCGATAACACCGGTAATGTACACCCCGACACCATGTGGTGGGAATACACCATCGGCAGTGTCAAGGAGCGCCCATTTTCAGAAATATGGATGGACACTTCTGACCCGCTGATGGCAGGCCTGAAACTTGACCAGCGCCCCGTCGAAGGCCGTTGCGCCAGCTGCGAATATATTGATATATGTGGCGGCAATACGCGTACCCGCGCATGGCAACTCACTGGTAATTTCTGGGCAGAAGACCCTGGCTGTTATCTCGATAATAATGAAATTGGCGTTGATACAGACCAGCAACGGCTGGAATTAAGCGCCTATTCAGGCAGAAAGAAATCCGCTGGCTAAGATCCACCAGGCTGGATTTTTATTCCATCCAGAAATTAATACACAGCCAATGAAAGCACCTCCGCTATCATTTTATATGTATAATTCGGGCAGATAAATCATTCCATAAATGGAATGCTCCTGTAGTAATTACTGTTACTCAAAAAATTATAACTATACTGTGTAATCTGACGTGATAATTGAAACGATTCTTCCCTACCTGCCACACCTGCAGGCTTTTCTGAATGCACTGGCAGCCGTTTTACTGCTTGCTGGCTACCACTTTATAAAAATAAAAAATCTTTCTGCGCATAAAACCTGCATGACAGCAACATTGCTTACTTCCGGAATTTTTCTGGTTTCATATTCGATCTACCACGTGAACATTGGTTACCACCCATTTATGGGACAGGGAACAATAAGAATTTTTTATTTTATAATTCTTGCTTCGCACGTCATCCTTGCTGCAACGCTGGTACCAATGGTGATCATTACTGCCACACTTGCACTGAAAGGCAACATTAAAAAACATCCTCGAGTTGCACGATGGACTTTACCAATCTGGCTTTACGTTTCAATTACCGGTGTCATTATTTACCTGTTTGCTTTTCACTTTTACCCATCGTAAAAGCACGGTGAAAATTGCCGGTTTTTAGCAATAAGGATAAACTTCAAACTCACTGATTTAACAATACAGGAACTCATTATGGAATTTGTTTACTTTACAACTGCAGGCCTGATACTCTATTTTGTATCAAGCTGGATACTCACCCGAATAGAACAGGCTCGTGGGAAACTACTCCCCTATCGCGACGTAGTTTTTTTTATAATCATCCTGACGCTTGCTGTTAGCTCTTTTAGTCTTATTCAATACCTGACAGACAAGTAAAATCAAAACTATATTCTGAGCTATTTTATTAAAAACCCCCTGCCGGGTAAAAAATCAACCAGTAGTATCTGGGCAGGCTTAAGCTCAATATCCTGCTCAAAAGTATAATCAAAGCCTTCCTTAAGAACACTATCATCCATCTTTATCGCAAGACGGTGACTACCAGATGAGACCTCGGCAGCGTGGTATATATCAACACCGCTGTCCTTATAAAACCCGGGGGCCTCAGCCGATTCTGAATATACCAGATTGCCATCGAGTGAGATTTCTATCTTAATAGGCGAGCGCTCGCGAGTACAATCCATGGGCGCCCTCATGTTTGGCGGGAGAGCCATCAGTTCTTCCTGAGTGCGTCGGTGGCAGGGCTCTTTTATTTCACCTGCATGGGCAAAAGAAACAGTTATTATCGATTTACCCTCCTCCAACTGGCGATAGGAAGGCGAACTCGAAAAATACCATATCACAGCCATAAAAAAAGAATAATTAATGGCCTGCAGGAAATACTGGAACAATTTATTGTCTGTATTAAGCATCTTGTTCACCCTTATCCTCTACCTGGACAGATGATGCTGGCTCATCCTTTATTTGCATCACCTCATTGCGGAATGCCTGCAATTCTTTTTCAATGGATTTTTTATCAGTTTCGGAACCACCAAACACCCGTATGCGTCTTCGATCTGCACGTTTCCTGAGTATGGGCTTACGTTCACCGGTGAACCTTTTATCTATCCACAGGTTTCCAAACCGGTAGAAACAATCATTATGGCGACAGCCCACGATCATCACACCATCAGCGCCTTTCTTTAATGCATACTCAACCAATGTGGGTGGGATCATGCCACTACAAAATAGTTTGAGACCTTTTGTGTCGTTATTGTCCAGGCGATTAACATTAAAGCCATGTTCACAACCGATCATCAGGACTTTTGTATCACCACTCATTTCAGCGATTGCTTTATCCGTCATGCTACGTATTTTATCAACGGGCAGTGATGGCATATCAATTCCCGTTTTGAGTTCATCTTCAGACTGCCTGAATGGGTTAGATGACGGGCAGGAACCCATGCAAATACCGCAAGCCGCACAAAGAGCTGGATCAACCACCACTTCCTTTTCAAATCTGGCACCATCAGTGCGTGCCTGCACTGAAATCGCCTCAAAAGGACAATCATCAAAACACAGTTCACAGCCATTGCAGTGAGCAAGATCAACTACAGCAACCGGAACATCTTTTTTTGGTGGCACCCAGGGTAACAGCATTAATACAAATGTAATCGCTGTGGCCAACAGCCAGGTTTTACCTTCTGACCAGTAATCCATCAATGGATAGGCATTCAGGTAAAACCAGTCGAGCTGCAATACGGTTGGCATAGAGGTCAAATCTGCCGGTCCATGACTCACAGCAGGTTTGACAAATGACAATACCAGCAAGGCCAGCAGGGTGCCCATAGCAAGGCCACGTGGTGGGTTTATATCAACATTAGAGAGCCGCTTCACGTGCAACCAGAGCAGGAAAAATAGTATCAATGGCTGACCCAATAAATGCAGGAATTCAATAAGGATAAAGAAGCGATCCGTCATTTCACCTTCCAGGAAATTACTCGCCATAGAACTCGTGAAAATGGGCAGAGAATCCAGAAGTCGGGCAGAACCAATAGCAACATATTGTGCCAGCTCATCCCATACCAGCCAGTAACCTGTTATACCAAGGGTCACGACAAGCCATAGAACTGGTAATCCAGAAACCCATGAAAACCAGCGAAATCCCTTATAGCGACCCGCTGCAAACTCCTTAAACATGTGCAATAAAATAGTGATGACCGCTGCATCAGAGGCGTAGCGATGCAGACTTCTCATCACACCTGCAATGTACCACTGTTCGTGCGTTATATACTCGACTGAATCATAGGCCCCATCGATACTTCCATGGAATATGCCGAAAAGATAAAGTCCGGTAACAAGAACAATCCAGAAAAGAAAAAATGTAAGTGTCCCCAAATGATACATGGGATTCCATTCCGTACCGAAAGAAACATTAAACCAGGATTCTAGAGCCAGGTAGGCTCGCTTCATAGGGTTAACTAGCACAGAATTATCTCTTAAATTTACGAATTGTGCATTCTAGCATTTTGTAATATTAATCCCTAATGATACACATCAAGTATCAGAGTGTTGACTGCTTTTACGCCATTCCTTAACTATATGCACACAGGTAAACAAAATAATTGATAATCCAATTAAAATACCAATAAACAGCGAATAATCAAAAAAATACCCATCACGAACAGGGTCATAAGTGGTACAGAACAACTTAATTTTATTGCCAAGATCAGTAAGGAAAGTCTGGTTCTGTCGAGGACGACCTAATACCAGTTCCTTTAGCGGTTCAATGAGCAGCGGCGTATCAAATACCTGGCCATATACCTGCTGATATACCTTGCCCTCAGAATCAATGATCGTTGCCTGAATAAGATGATCAAAACCATTCACCGAAGGGAAATATAAGAATCCCGTATCCTTTGCCAGAGCTTCTACATCTTCAGCTGCAATACTCAATAGATGCCAGTCCTTATTATGAACACCCTGCTTATTCGCAAAGTACTGCATCGCATCCGGCGTATCTACAGCAGTATCAAAACCAACAACAGCCACGTTAAAACTATCCTGTCCCAAAGCCTCACGAGCCTTTTCTACTACCCTGGATAAATGTCGCGTTGTCATCGGGCAAATCTGAAAACAACTGGTATACACCATGCTCAACACCAGGGGTTT
>JAPHSZ010000059.1 GCA_026196545.1 Gammaproteobacteria bacterium | reverse complement strand
CCGATAATCACATAACGCACACCGGCATCAAGATAGGCGGCGATGGTATCGTCATCACGAATGCCGCCTCCAATCTGGATATCAATTTCAGGGTAAGCACTGGCGATATCGTGAATCACACCAGCATTTTTTGGCTTACCTGCAAAAGCACCATCGAGATCAACGATGTGCAGGCGTTTGGTGCCAGCTTCAACCCAACGCCCGGCCATGGCGACAGGGTCATCGGAAAAAACCGTACTATCTTCCATTTTGCCCTGACGCAGGCGCACGCACTGGCCATCTTTTAAATCAATCGCGGGGATCAATAACATGATTTTTTTATACCTTTCTTTTATTAACTAACGCTGCCATTCCAGCGTGTGAAATTTTCGAGTAGCTGCAAACCATCTGTGGCACTTTTTTCCGGATGAAATTGTGTAGCAAAAACATTGTCCCGCGCAATTGCTGAGACGAAATTAATACCAAAATCAGTTTCACCGACAACAATGCTTTTATCGGCTGGGGATACATAATAGCTGTGCACAAAATAAAAACGACTATCCTGTTCAACACCATTCCACAGAGGATGCTCCTGAGTCTGGTGTACACGATTCCAGCCCATGTGCGGAATCTTAAGCAGGTCCTTTTTCTGGTCAATTTTATTTTCAGCAAAGGCGGTGCCAAAGAAACGCACTTCACCCTCGTACAGCCCCATGCAATCAACACCTTCATTTTCCCTGCTATGCGCCAGCAACACCTGCATACCCATGCAAATACCGAAAAAAGGTTTTTCTCTGGCGGCCTGCAACACCGGCTCAATCAGGCCACGCTGCCTTAATTCCAGCATGCAGTCACGCGCCGCGCCCTGACCAGGGAAAACCACATGATCAGCGGCGGCAATGTCGGCCGGATCAGAAGTCACTTTGACCTTCTGATCCGAACTCGCTACATGCTCCAAAGCTTTTGATACGGAGCGCAGGTTACCCATGCCGTAATCGACAACAGCAATCAATGACATTGGCTTTATAACGCTCCTTTGGTGCTCGGCATTACGCCTTCCATACGGGGATCAAAAGCCAGCGCCATACGCACTGCCCGTCCAAAGGCCTTGAATATGGTCTCTGCAATGTGATGCGAATTATCACCACTGATATTATCGATGTGCAGCGTCACCCCGGCGTGATTGACAAAGCCCTGAAAGAACTCGTGCAGCAGATCGGTTTCAAAATCACCAATGCTGGCACGTGGATAGTTGACCCTGTGCTCGATACCGGGACGGCCGGAGAAATCAATCACCACGCGCGACAAAGCCTCGTCCAGCGGCACATAGGCATGACCATAGCGGACGATACCTTTTTTATCGCCGACGGCTTTATTTATCGCCTGGCCGAGGGTGATGCCAATATCTTCCACCGTGTGGTGGGCATCGATCTCCAGGTCACCTTTGGCCTCTATTTCCAGATCAATCAAACCGTGGCGCGCGACCTGATCGAGCATATGCTCAAGAAAAGGAACGCCGGTATTCAATTTGCACACGCCGGTTCCATCAAGGTTCACCTGAACCCTGATCTGGGTTTCCAGCGTATTTCGCTCAACACTTGCCTGACGATCTGTCATTTATTTCTCCAAATCAGGGTTATTAACCCGGTCTTTTTCAATTTATACCTGCAACCAGAAGGTTACCGGTCCGTCATTAATCAGCTCAACCGCCATATCGGCACCAAACTGCCCTGTTTGCAGCTGCGGAATCTGCTGGCTCATTATATCAACAACTGCCGCAAATAATTCAGCTCCTTGTTCCGGCGGTGCAGCCGATGAAAAACTCGGCCGCAGGCCGCTGCCGGTATCTGCCGCCAGGGTAAACTGCGGCACCAACAGTACTTCTCCTGCAATATCTAGCACACTCAGGTTCATCTTGCCGTCATCATCGGCAAAAACACGGTATCCCAGCAGCTTTTTTACCAGTCGCTCTGCCTGCTCAATGCCATCGTTCTTTTCCACACCCAGCAAGACCACCAGTCCCCGCTCTATTTCTGCAATACGCTCACTCGCCACCGTCACCGATGCACAGCTCACACGCTGAAGCAAACCAATCATGCAATGCCTTCCTCATCTGTTTTAAGCCACAACCCAGCTTGTAGGAATGCGCCTACGTCACGTAACCCATTCCACTGATAGCACGAGGCCGGGCATACACGCATAATCCCCTGCAGGGACAAAGGGAAAGAGTCATTAAAGGACATAGGGAAATAACGTAGCATATTTAGATCAGGAACAGGGATAAAGGAATAATAAGGATTTAAAAGGATATCTCAGGAAGTATTAACGGATAGCTACAGTGCGAGACTCAATCACCAATCAGGGAAGGTCCTGGACCCCGGTCTTTACCGGGGTCTTTTTTTTCTGGTCTTCATTATTACAGGCCCGCAAAATCAAATAGCTCGGTATCGGCCAGATGCGAAGGTTTAACATTCGCCAGGCTGCGCATAATAATATCGCTACGCCCCGGGTATTCTGCCTCCCATTTTTTGATCATTGATTTAACCACCTTGCGCTGCATATTTTCCTGTGAGCCGCATAAATTGCATGGAATAATCGGAAATTGACGCAAATCAGCATAACGCTCAATATCACTTTCCCTGCACAGGGCCATTGGCCGAATCACCATGTGCTTTTTATCATCACTCAGCAGTTTTGGCGGCATCGACTTGAGCTGTCCATTAAAAAACATATTCAGGAACAGGGTTTCCACCATATCATCACGATGATGGCCCAGCGCTATCTTGTTGGCACCAATCTCATCGGCAAAGTTATACAAAATACCACGCCGCAAACGCGAACACAGGCCGCAGGTGGTTTTACCTTCAGGCACCTTGTCCTTAACGATGCTGTAGGTATCCTGTTCAATAATATGAAACTTGATACCCAGCGCGCGTAAATAGTCAGGCAGGATATGCTTGGGGAAACCCGGCTGCTTCTGGTCAAGATTGACCGCGATCAGCTCAAAATCCACCGGCGCCTTTTTCTGCAACTTGAACAGGATATCGAGCATGGTGTAACTGTCTTTGCCACCGGACATGCAAACCATAATGCGATCGCCCTGCTCAATCATGCCATACTGGACCACGGCTTCACCCACGGCGTGCCGCAGACGTTTTTTCAGCTGCTTTAAATTGCCCGCCATCACTGGCGGGTCAATATTTATTATGGCTTCACTCATAGACCGAGGCCTCACCTTCCGGGCGTGTCTGGAATAATCGCAGATTCCAGAAATATTGTGTTTTACACTGGCAGATCATTTCTTCAACTACCTTATTCATCGTCGCAGCATCATCAACTTCGTTACCACATGGAAAGTTTTCCATTTGCGGCAACAGTTTGACCACATACTTTGAGCGTTCTTTGTCATAGCAACCAATGCAGGGCAGCACCACTGCATCACAGGATTTTGCCAGTCGCCCCAGCACAGAAATAGTCGCTTTCTGAACACCAAAAAACGGTGCAAAAACTGAAACATCAGAACCAAGATCTTCATCAGCCAGATAAATTAACAAACGCCCCTTACGAGTATCGCGTATCAGCGGACGAAAGCCTTCTTCACGAGTGTAAGTAATGGTTCCCAGGCGCCCCCTGCCCTGCGCCACCAACCAGTTGATTAGTTTGTTTCTCATTGGCTTATAGGGGCCACTACAGGCGTGGCGCATTGAGAGGGCAATACCGGTAAATTCCAGACCCGCACTGTGACAGGTAAGCAAAATAATATTTTTTTTCTGCTCAAGAAGCTGATCAATTTTCTCGAAACCTTCGACATCAATATACTTGTTAAGGCGTGACTCCGGTGCCCACCAAAGCAAGCCATAGTGCATAAGGCTACGAATATAGGTCCGAAAGTGCTCCAGCACCATGGCCTCAATTTCAGCCTCTGTTTTTTCTGGAAAACATAACGACAGATTAACTTTTGCGATATTAAAACGTTTTTTGTTCTTCCTGGCGGCATACTCACCCAGTTTTTCGCCAACCGTATTAATAAGAGATAGAGGCAGTAGACTGAACAGAAAAAACAGCATCAAACCAAACCATATCAACCAGAATCTGGGGTGCAGAAAACTCAGCTCAAACACAGGCATACTTTGATTCTGACGTGAAGACTTAAAACTTTTCATCCTATACTAACCAGCTAATCATTTTCGCCAGAAAGCAGGCATGAACAAAACCAGCATGGTAAAAATTTCAAGACGCCCTAATAACATAGAGAAACAGAGAACCCACTTGTCGAATACACCCAGGCTGGCGTAATTGGCACTGACATCTCCCAACCCGGGACCGAGGTTATTTATGGTCGCCGCCACCGCAGAAAAAGCCGTGACCTGATCATTACCCGTGAACATTAGCAATAACATCATCACCACAAACACTGCCACATAAGCAGCAAAGAACCCCCATACTGCATTAATCACACGATCAGACACGGGCTGCCGCCCCAGCTTTACAACCACCTGCGCATTGGGATGAATCAGGCGCATCATTTCCCGCTGCCCCTGTTTGATCAACAGCAAGACACGAATTACTTTCATGCCGCCACCAGTTGAACCCGCACAACCACCGACAAAGCTGGCAAACAAAAGCATTACTGGCACAAACACAGGCCACAGTGAAAACTCACTCAGGGTAAAACCCGAAGTGGTTGCAATCGATACTGCATGAAAAACACCCTGACGCAGGGCCTGTGCAAATTCGGGCACCACCGAATTTATATACAGATAAGATACGCTTGCTGTAGAAACAATTAAAAGCCCCGCTGCATACATTCTGAATTCTGCATCGCGAAAATAATTTATCACTTTGAATTTGCGCGCCACAGTAAAATGCAGCGCGAAATTTATGCCTCCTAAAAACATAAAAAAGATCGCGACAAATTCTATCCATGGATTATTAAAGTAACCCAGGCTGGCATCATGGGTTGAAAAACCACCAATTGAAACTGTAGAAAAACTATGACCGATAGCATCGAACACCGACATGCCCGCCAGCCAGTAACCGGCAAAACAGGCCAGCGTTAAACCCAGATAGATATACCAGAGCGCCTTGGCCGTTTCAGCAATGCGCGGTGTTAACTTACTATCCTTAACCGGCCCCGGTGTTTCAGCTCGATACAATTGCATACCACCAATACCCAGCATGGGCATTACAGCCACTGCCAGTACGATGATACCCATGCCACCCAGCCACTGTAGTTCCTGCCGATAAAACAGAACGCTATGCGGCAGGCTGTCCAGACCCGACAGAACCGTTGCACCCGTCGTCGTCAGGCCCGATATCGACTCAAATACCGCATTACTAAAACTGATTGCCAGTGGCTCATAAAGCATCAGCGGCAAAGCACCTGCAATACCTAGTACTAACCAGAAAAGAACTACCACCATAAAACCATCGCGCAATCTTAGATCACCGCGCTGATTTTTAACCGGCAGAAAAAGCAACAAACCAACAACGAACAACAGTAGAAAACTGAAATAAAAAGCACGTCCTGCATCTTCCTGATAAATCAGGTCAACAACAATAGGCGGCAACAGTGTTGTACTGAACAACATCAACAACAAACCAATTAAACGTTGAATTACAGCAGTATGCATAATATCCGTTTATATAAAGGTCACGCCAACCTGGAAAAGTTTTTCAACTTCATGGATTTTTTTCTTGTCCAGCAAAAACAGAATCAGATGATCTTCAGACTGAATTACAATGTCATGATGCGCCATCAATACCTCATCACCACGAGCCAGTGCACCAATGGTCGCACCTTCCGGCAATTCAATTTCATCAATACGACGGCCAACCACTTTTGATGTTTTACTATCACCATGCGCCACCGCTTCAATTGCCTCCGCTGCACCGCGACGCAAAGCATGCACCGCCACCACGTCACCACGACGCACATGTGTCAGCAGAGCTCCAATGGTTACCTGCTGCGGCGAAATCGCTACATCAATCGATTCCTGGTTTTCAATCAGATCAACGTAGGCAGGACGATTGATCAATGACATGACCTTTCTTGCCCCCAGCTCTTTTGCCAGCATGGAAGAAAGAATATTGGCTTCATCATCATTGGTGAGCGCACAAAAAACATCCATCTGGTCGATATTTTCTTCCAGCAATAAATCCCTGTCGGCTGAGTCACCCAGCAGCACGATAGATGAATTTAATTCACGACTCAAAAATTGCGCACGGTTTTTACTTTGTTCCAGCAGTTTTACCTGATAATTGCCTTCCAGTGCCTGCGCCAGACGCATACCGATATTGCCACCGCCGGCCAGCATAATTCGTTTAAAAGGTTTTTCCATCCTGCGTAACTCGGACATGACCACACGAATGTCTTTACGTGCGGCAATGAAGAACACCTCATCATCGGCCTCAATCACACAATTACCCTTGGGCACAATGCCGCGGCCACGCCGATAAATCGCTGCCACACGCGTATCAACATTGGGCACGTGCTCACGTAAGGTACTGATCGCATGCCCCACCAACGGGCCGCCATAATAGGCCTTGATGCCTACCAGCTGCACCTTGCCATCGGCAAAATCCAGTACCTGCAGGGCCCCGGGGTATTCAATTAAACGGTGTACATAACTGGAAATAATCTGCTCTGGACTGATTAGCACATCAACCGGCACCGCCTCATTACTAAACAACTCACGATGGCTCAAATACGAGGCAGATCGAACACGGGCAATTTTTGTCGGGGTATGGAACAGGGTGTGGGCGACCTGACAGGCCACCATATTGGTTTCATCGCTATTGGTCACCGCGATCAGCATATCGGCATCCTCAATGCCCGCCTGCACCAGCACCCGTGGGTTCGAGGCGTGGCCGGTCACCGTCTGAATATCCAGACGATCGCGTAAATCATCCAGCAGCTCAGTCTTTGCATCAACCAGCGTAATGTCATTGGCTTCGGAGGCCAGATTAGCGGCCACGGATGAACCAACCTGCCCTGCTCCTAATATCAAAATATTCATGTTTTTATTTCACGAAAAAACCGAATTAAATATTCAAACCCTGTGTGGCGCGAAGTTTACGCCCTTCTGCCAGGAAATAAAGCTTATTCCGCAGCCTTCGTTAAACCACAAAAATAAAAACCATCATTATCATTTTCACCCGGTAAAAGCTGGCGACCGTATTTGCAGGCAACACCCCATTGGTTCGAGTTAGCATCAATCAAATTTATCTCAACCGCATCTTTATGGCATACTAATAATTGAGCTATCTGTGCTTCATTCTCCCGATGTAACACCGAGCAGGTGACGTACAGAAGTTTGCCGCCAGGCGCCAGCATCTGCCAGGCCTGTTGCAGTATTTTCTGCTGAGTTTCGGCCAGTGCATCAATATCCTTTTCCCGGCGTAGCGTTTTGATATCCGGATGGCGACGAATCACACCGGTAGATGAACAGGGCGCATCGACCATGATGCGATCAAATAGTTTGCCATTCCACCATGAAGTATCGCTGGCATCAGCGACGATTAGTTCTGCTTTTAGATTCAGGCGTTCCAGATTTTCCTGAACCCGTGCCATGCGACTTTGTTCAAGCTCAACAGCGACCATTTCAATATCTGATTCAAGTTCAAGTACGTGGCAGGCCTTGCCACCAGGCGCGGCACACAGATCCAGCACACGCTGGCCTTTTTGCACATCCAGCAAGCCGGCCGCCAGCTGGGCACCAGCATCCTGCACCGAGACTGCACCCTCTGCAAAGCCCGGCAGAGCAGTAACATCTACACCCTGTTCCAATTTTAGTGCCTGCGTGGCAAATGGATGCGTTACTGAAGACAGAGCCTGTTCCTGCAACAACGCCTGATAATCCTCCGTTTTCTTTTGACGCAAATTGACTCTTAACCACAAAGGCGGGCGCTGGTTGTTGGCTTCCAAAATTGTCTGCCAGTGATCAGGCCAGTCTTTCTTTAATAAAGCAATCAGCCAGTAAGGGTGTGAATAAAAGGCTTCCTGATTCGTCTGCATTTTTTTCACAACATCATCATGATCACGAATAAAGTTACGCAGCACACCGTTAATCATACCCTTGGCCCATTGCTTACCCAGTGCCTTACTGGCACTCACCGCTTCATTGACCACGGCATAATCGGGCGTACTCAGTTCTGTTAACTCATACAGGGCCATCAACAGGATCAGCTTCACATCCTGTTCTTTATTGCGTAGCGGCTTTTTTAAAAATTGATTGAGCAGATAATCAAGTTTCCAGCACCAGCGTAGCACACCGTTGACCAGCTCCATGGCCAGTGCACGGTCACGCCCCTCCAGCATATCCGCGGTTGACCTGGCAACCACCAGTGAGCGCCTTTTTATTAAAACCTGCTGCAATATTTCTAGCGCAACCTGTCGAGCAGAAATCGGCCTGTGTTTATTTTTAGATTTGCTGGTAATGGGGCTTACTCCGCACCGAGAACCTGGCCATCGAGATGATGCGCATTGGCAAAATCAGAAGCCGCCATGGCTTTTTTACCCGAAGGCTGCACCTGCAATAAACGCAGCACACCATCACCGGTGGCGACATCGATACCTTCTTTGTCGCAACTCAACACCGTACCGGCCATTTCTGTTGAGGATTTTTCCAGCACTTCAGATTGCCAAATACGCAATACATACTTTTTGTCCTTTTTCTGCCAGTGGGTAAACGCCACCGGCCAGGCATTGTAGGCAAGCACGCTACGATGAATTTGTTCTGCGGGTAACGACCAGTTAATTTCCGCTTCCTGCTTGCTCAGCTTGTTCGCATAAGTGGCCTGCGTATCATCCTGTTTCTGCGGTATAATTTTGCCTTCGATAAAATCAGGCAGCATCTCCAGTAAGATTTCAGCACCCATCACCATCAAACGGTCATGCAAACTTGAGCCGGTGTCATCATTACGAATATCACAGACCTGCTCGGCCAGCATGTCACCGGTGTCCAGTCCTTCATCCATTTGCATGATGGTAATGCCGGTCTGATTATCACCCGCCAGAAGCGCACGTTGAATCGGCGCGGCACCCCGCCAGCGCGGCAACAGGGAAGCGTGCACATTAATACAGCCCAGGCGTGGAATATCGAGCACGGCTTTGGGCAGTAACAGGCCATAAGCGGTGACAATCATCAAATCCGGTTTTAAATCGCGCAGTGCATTCTGGTCATCTTCAGATTTGAGCGTCTCGGGCTGAAATACGGGAATACGATTTTCCAGTGCTTTTTGTTTGACTGGCGAAGGTCTTGGCTCACGGCCACGGCCAGCAGGTCGGTCCGGCTGAGTAAAAACTGCAACTACGTTATAACCTGCATCAATCAACGCAGCCAGGGGCGCAACCGCAAAATCAGGCGTTCCCGCATAAACAATTCGAACTAAATCGGTCACTGCAACTAAACCGCCGCATTCAGTCGGCGATTTTTCTCAAGTTTTTTTCGGTAACGCTGCTGTTTGAGTGGCGATAGATAATCAACAAACAGCTTGCCCTGAAGGTGATCCATTTCATGCTGGATGCACATCGCCAGCAGACCCCCTGCCTTCAGCGTGTATTCATCGCCATTTTGGTCCAGGGCTTTTACCGTAACAAACCCGGAACGCTGCACTTTGTCATAAATTTCCGGCACCGACAGACAACCCTCTTCCGATTCCTCTTCACCGTTACGCTCTATAATCTCCGGGTTAATCAGGCACAGTGGCTGGTCTTTCTCCGGGCTGATATCAATCACAATCACCTGCTGATGCACATTTACCTGGGTTGCCGCCAGCCCTATTCCAGGCGCTTCGTACATAGTTTCAAACATGTCATCCACCAGTTGGCGAATCTGATCATCAACATTTTCCACAGGCCTGGCCTGGGTACGCAGACGATCATCGGGGTAATGTAATATTTTGAGTTGTGCCATATTAATTTCTTCAGATGGGCGCTAGTTTTGTGATTTCTGCTAAAATCTTTGCAAACTTACTTAATAAATCGAAGTTTATCAGCTAAACTGTTGAAAACAACGGATAATTTCAGGGAAAAATACTGGGGCATAAAATAACAATGAACACACCCAACATCTTTATCAAATATCTACGTCTAATTGTAACCTGTTTGCTGGTTATAGGCGTATCCGCCTGCTCGTTCCCGGCCAAACGCAAACCATCCCAATCTCAGGCTGGCACTACACAAACTATTGAGCAACAGGATGCAGGAGACACTTCTACTGATGCTTCACAAGCACCTGAAAAACAACAGGAATCTACAACTGCACAAACTGATAGCAGCGATCAGAAACGCAGTACCATTCACATAAAGAAAAGTCACCCACGCCGGTACACGGTAAAAAAGGGCGATACACTGTGGGATATTTCCAGCCAGTTCCTCAGAGACCCCTGGTTCTGGCCTGAAATCTGGCACAAGAACCGTCAAGTTGAAAACCCGCACCTGATTTACCCTGGCGACATACTTACACTTATCTATGTGAATGGACAACCTCAAATAGTAGTTGATGAAACAGCGAAACAAAAAACGACACATACCACCAGCACCATAGAAAATAATGGTCAACCTCTTCGCACAGTAAAACTCAGCCCCAGTATCCACAAACATGGATTAGATACCAGTGTTGTAACTATTCCAGGCGATGCCATACGCCAGTTTCTCACCAAACCTCGCGTAGTCACCAAAGCAGAATTAGAAAAAGCACCCTATATTCTAGCAAGTGATGACAATCATTTAATCATGGGGCAAGACAATACTATTTACATTCGTGGTGAGCTAGATAAAGAACGTGTCCGTTTTACCGTTTTCCGACCCGGTGAAGCATTAATCAACCCCGAAACTAATGAAGTTCTTGGCTTTGAAGCCATTTATGCTGGCGAAGCCCATATTAAAAAATATGGTGATCCAGCCACTGGAAAACTCACTGTAACTGAACGCGAAGTACTAATCGGCGACCGTTTATTACCAGTTGACAAAAGCAAAATTGATAACATTTATTATCCACATACGCCTGATCATAATGTAAAAGGGCAAATCATTTCTCTCTTCGATGCTCTATTTGGCATTGCCAAGTATCAAATTGCTGTCATCAATCGCGGCAACCGTGATGGTCTTGAAATTGGTCATTTACTTGAAACACAGTCATCAGGAGAAATAATAAAAGATCACTTAGCTCCTAGAAAGGGTGATGATATTCAGTTACCAGCAAAACGTAGCGGCTTAATGATGATTTTCCGAACTTTTGATAAAGTAAGCTATGGTCTAATCTTGGAATCAACTCTAGTTATCAATAATCACGACGTTGTTAAGACACCAAATTAACCAAATGTATGATAGGACATATTATCAGGGATGAATGATGTCGAAGACTGGCTGATTTTGCTGCATACCACCGGACTTGGTATGACAGGCTTCCACAAACTGCTGGATACATTCAAACAGCCCGACAAAATCCTGACCGCAAATAATCCACAACTGTCCGATCTGGGGCTAAACAAACAGACAATTACTGCAATCCAGCAGCCCAATCTCGATGCTATACAGGCAGACATCGAATGGCTGGAGGCTTCAGACAGGCACCACATCATTACCCTGTCTGATCCACGTTACCCACAACAGCTGAAAACCATCAGCCAGCCACCCCCCGTCCTGTTTGTGCGTGGTGATCCCGACTACCTGCGCCAACCTCAACTGGCCATGGTGGGTAGCCGCAACCCGACCGCCGCAGGCAAAAGAACCGCGACAGATTTTGCCAGACATCTTTCTAATTCAGGCATTACCATCACCAGTGGACTGGCTCGAGGTATAGACGGTGCCAGCCATCAGGGTGCTTTACAGGGAATTGCAGGCACTGTCGCACTGGTCGCTCATGGTCTGGATATTGTCTACCCGGCAGCACATCGTGCCCTGGCCGAAGAAATTTCTCAGCAAGGCGCCGTAGTTTCTGAAGTTCCGATTGGCACCGAACCCCACAAAGGCCTGTTCCCCAGACGAAACCGTATCATCAGCGGTCTGTCACTGGGCACGCTGATCGTTGAGGCCGCACTCAAAAGCGGCTCTCTGATTACCGCCAGACACACACTGGAACAGGGCCGCGAGGTCTTCGCCATTCCCGGCTCCATCCACAACCCTTTGTCTCGTGGTTGCCACCAGTTGATACGCCAGGGCGCCAAACTGGTCGAGACCGCTGAAGACATCACCGAAGAACTACTCCCCCATCTACCTTCGGGCATTACACCTGCAGCAGAACCTCAAAATATTAATAAAAACGAACAGAAACTTGACCCCGATCACCAAAAACTGCTCAAATGCCTCCAATATGAGGCCACTGCCATTGATGAACTCGTCAATTGCAGCGGCTTTTCGGCTGCCGAGGTTGCGTCCATGCTGTTAATCATGGAGCTCGAAGGCAGTGTTGTGAATGAAGGCGGCAGGTATACACGCATAAAATAGCTCACCTGCCAGGCCACACTCTATAACCAGTGGGTAAATAGATAATCATGCTGATCAAACAATCTGTCGTCGATGTACTGATGTTTCTCTTTGAAGAATACCTCGGTGAAAACAATGAGACCATGGACGAACGTAGTGATATTCAGAACAGGCTTGAAGAAGTTGGTTTCCAGCATCAGGAAATCGATCAGGCCTTTGACTGGCTGGAAGATCTGGCCACACTTCGCGAAGATAACAACCATATCCAGGCCAATACCAACAGTATTCGTGTCTTTAGCGACTTTGAAAAAAATATTCTTGATGAAGAATCCATTGGTTTTTTGATGTATCTGGAACAGTCGAAAATCCTCACCCCGATAACTCGTGAACTGGTTCTAGACCGCATAATGGCGCTCGACCACGCACTCGATATTGAACAGCTTAAATGGATTGTCATGATCGTACTTCACACCCACCCCGGCGAAGAAAACGCCTTTGCCTGGATGGAAGGTTTAGTATTTAATGAAGTTGTCGACTATATTCAATAACTCCTGCATTTTTAATCAACCAGCGTAAGCACCCCGAATGAGCAAAAATCTTGTTATTGTTGAGTCTCCGGCAAAAGCAAAAACCATAGAAAAATACCTGGGCAAGGACTTTAAAGTGCTTGCCTCCTATGGCCATGTGCGCGACCTCATCCCCAAAGAAGGTGCAGTTGATACTGAACACAACTTCGAAATGAAGTACCAGCTGATTGAGCGCAATGAAAAACATGTCGATAAAATCATCAAGTTTCTCAAGAAAGCTGACAACCTCTATCTCGCAACTGACCTTGACCGCGAAGGAGAGGCCATTTCATGGCACCTTTACGAACTGCTCAAAGACAAGGGGCTGCTCGACAACATTAATGTGTCACGCGTTGCATTCAACGAAGTCACCAAGCGTGCGATTAAAGAAGCTATTGCCTCACCACGTGAATTATCTTCCAATCTGGTCAATGCCTATCTGGCCAGGCGTGCACTGGATTATCTGGTCGGCTTTAACCTGTCACCACTGCTCTGGAAAAAAGTACAGCGTGGCCTGTCTGCTGGCCGCGTACAAAGTCCGGCACTGCGTTTGATTGTTGAACGTGAAATAGAAATTGAAGAATTTAACCCTAAAGAATACTGGACCATCGACGCTGACGTTGCCAAAGGTAAGCAACAGTTTCTGGGCAAACTGAATTTACTTAACAACGAAAAGATAAAACAGTTCAGCATTACCGATGAAGCGAGCGCTACTCAAGCGCGCAACACATTATTAGCCGCAGCTAACGGTGAACTCTCGGTCAACAAAATCGAGAAAAAACAACGCAAACGCAATCCTTCACCGCCGTTTACCACTTCGACTATGCAACAGGAAGCCGCACGCAAACTGCGCTTCTCTGCGCAACGCACCATGCGAACTGCACAGAACTTATATGAAGGCATTAACATCGGCGGCGAAACCGTTGGTTTGATCACCTACATGCGTACCGATTCATTGATGCTCGCCAATGAAGCACTCGATGAAATTCGTGAACTAATCAACGAACGTTACGGCAAGGATAATTTACCCGATGCGCCGCGTGTATTTAAAAATAAATCAAAAAACGCACAGGAAGCGCATGAGGCAATCCGCCCAACCTCGGTAAAACATACACCCGAGGAGCTTAAACAATACTTAAAACCCGATCAGCTGGCGCTTTACGAACTGATCTGGAAACGCACCATGGCCTGCCAGATGATCCACGCAACACTGGACACGGTCAGGGTCGACCTGGGCTGTGGTGAAGGCAATGTATTTCGTGCCAACGGCTCTACCATTCGCTACCCGGGCTTCATGGCAGTGTATATGGAAGGCGCCGACGACAACAAGGCGGATGATGACGAAAAACTTTTACCTGAGCTCAAAGAAGGTGAAAAGGTCAAGCTACTTGACATCAAAAATGGCCAGCACTTCACCGAACCACCGCCACGTTTTACTGAAGCTAGCCTGGTTAAAACACTGGAAGAATATGGCATCGGTCGCCCATCAACTTACGCCAGCATTATTTCAACCCTGGTCAATCGTGGCTACGTTGAACTCGAAAGCCGTCGCTTCACACCGACTGACATTGGCCGTATTGTAAATAACTTTCTGACCGAACACTTTAGACAATATGTCGATTATGAATTTACGGCCAATCTTGAGGACGAGCTCGATAGCGTGTCACGTGGCGAAGAAGACTGGATACCTTTACTGAAAAATTTCTGGACACCATTCAAGGAACAGTGTGTCGATAAAGAAGAAAATGTCAGTCGTGCCGATGTCGCCCAGTCACGCCACATTGGCACCGATCCAAAAACCGGCAAACCTATCAGCGTACGCATGGGCCCCTATGGCCCCTTTGTGCAAATCGGTGACAAAGACGACGAAGAAAAACCACAGTTTGCCAGCCTCAAGCCGGGCATGAAAATGAATGACATCACCATGGACAACTATGAAGGTTTGTTCGTGTTACCACGTGACCTCGGTGAGTCACCCGATGGAGAAAAACTTTCAACCAATTACGGTCGCTTTGGCCCCTATGTAAAATACGACAGCAAATTTGTTTCTATCAATAAGGCCTATCAGGATCAGGGCATTGATCCTTACAATATTACTTTCGAGCAGGCCATGGAACTGGTTACCGCAAAAAAAGAATTTGACGCCAACAAATACATCAAGAGCTTTGATGGCACAGACATAGAAGTGCTGAATGGACGTTATGGCCCTTATATCACCAACGGCGAGAAGAACGCAAAAATACCCAAGGACAGGGAACCCAAAGACTTGACTCAGGAAGAGTGCGAGAAACTGCTGGCTGAAGCGCCCGAGCGTAAGGGTAGAAAAAAGAAAGCGACGAAAAAGAAAGTTGCCAAGAAAAAAACTGCTAAAAAGAAAACGGCGAAGAAAAAGACTGCTAAGAAGAAAACAGCCGCTAAAAAGAAAACCGTTAAGAAGAAATAAGCCTGAATTATGGCGAGCCACTTTGCCATT
>JAPHSZ010000199.1 GCA_026196545.1 Gammaproteobacteria bacterium | reverse complement strand
TTTTAAAGGGTCTTTTGCTCGATCGGTAAAAATAATCCAGTTCAAAATAACAATGAATTGACTTATATCAACCTTATAACGGCTTCTAATTGAAAAACACGGCTCACTATTAACTCAGGTCGAGAAGCCTGTTAATCTCCGTGCGTTACATTCAGATAGAAAGATACCTTGAACTTAGCAAACCACGTCAATACCTTCGGACAGGCCATGCTCAACCGTTACGGAGAGCGTGTGCACAAAGTCTCCATCGATGCCAGCTTCACCTGCCCTAACCGGGACGGCAGCCTGGGCATTGGCGGCTGCACCTTCTGCAACAATGTCTCTTTCAGCCCCAACAGCCGTCAACCCGCTGCAATTAAACAACAAATCGACGCAGGCAAGTTCATTACCCGCAAACGTACCGGAGCACGTAAATATATCGCCTATTTTCAGGCTTACACCAACACCTACGCTGAAACTGAGCTACTCAAGCAGCAGTACAACACGGCGCTGGCCGAACCCGATATTATTGGCATCGCCGTTGGCACACGCCCTGATTGTGTCGCTGATTCGGTACTGGATCTGCTGGCTGATTACCAGAACAAAGGCTACGAGGTCTGGCTGGAGCTGGGCCTGCAGTCCTCCTTCGATGAGACCCTCGACCGCGTCAACCGTGGTCACGGTTTTGAAGCTTATCGGTCAACATTAAAACGCGCACGCCAACGTGGCCTGCAGGTCTGCACACACCTGATCATCGGCCTGCCCGGTGAAAGTGAAAAACATTATGAAACCACGCTGGAACGCGTGCTTGAACTCGGTGTTGATGGCCTCAAATTGCACCCGCTGCACGTGGTCAAAGGCACACAGCTCGCCAATGAATGGCGCCGAGGTGAATACCAGCCACTGGGCCTGCATGAATACACCCGTATTGCAGCTGACTTAATACAGCAAACTCCTCCGGAGGTTATATATCATCGACTGACGGCAACTGCATCAGAAAATATTTTACTGGCACCCGGCTGGTGCTCAAAAAAATGGCTGCCATTAAATCTAATTGCGGAAGAACTTGAAAAACGTAAACATTTTTACAATGCTCCAATACTAATTGATGATGCCACCAAATTTAAGCAAATCAATGTTGCCGGATAATACCAAGATGACTGACTCAAACAACACCATGGAACTTGTCTGCCCTGCCGGCAATTTACCATCGCTAAAAATCGCTGTTAACAATGGTGCTGATGCGGTTTATATCGGTTTTAAAGACGATACCAATGCCAGACACTTTGCCGGCCTCAACTTTAATGATAAACGGGCACAGGAAGGCATCGCTTATGCGCACCAGCATGGCAGTAAAGTCTTTGTTGCAATCAACACCTTTCCACAACCCTCCGGCTGGAAACGCTGGCAGGATGCCGTAGACCACGCTGCTGGACTCGGCGTTGATGCACTGATACTGGCTGATATTGGCGTTATGGATTACGCCTCAGAGCGCTGGCCGGATCTGCGCCTGCATCTTTCAGTCCAGGGCTCGGCAACCAGCCAGGAATCGATTGATTTTTACCACCGGCATTTTAATATTCAACGCGCTGTGGTGCCACGCGTGCTTTCACTCAAGCAAATTAAAACTGTGGCAGAAAACAGCCCGGTGCCAATCGAAGTTTTTGGCTTTGGCAGCCTGTGCGTCATGGTTGAAGGCCGTTGCCTGTTGTCTTCTTATGTCACGGGCCAGTCACCCAACACCTTCGGTGCCTGCTCACCCGCCAGTGCGGTGCAGTGGAAAGAAACAGATCGTGGCCTTGAAACCCGGCTCAATAATGTATTGATCGATTGCCACGCAAAAGACGAATCTGCCGGCTATCCGACCTTGTGCAAAGGCCGCTTCAATGTCGGCCAGAACACCTATCACGCAATCGAAGAACCCACGAGTTTAAACACCATGGCGCTGCTGCCTGAATTACAGAAAGCCGGTGTCGCCGCGATCAAAATCGAAGGCCGCCAACGCAGCCCGGCTTACATCGATAAAGTTTCAAAAGTCTGGCGTGAAGCACTCGATGCCTGCCACCAGGATCCGGAACATTACCAGCCTCAACCCGCCTGGTTAAATGCCCTGCAGGAAGTATCCGAAGGTTCACAGACTACGCTGGGCGCGTATCACCGCCCCTGGCAATAAAAACGGGCAATAAAACATGCAAGCATCAACACCTAAGTTATCGCTCGGCCCAATCCTGTATTACTGGGATCGAGATACGATATTCGATTTTTATGAACAGGTCGCCCAATCCCCAGTAGACATTGTTTATCTGGGCGAGACCGTGTGTTCCAAAAGACGCATCATGAAAGATGATGACTGGTTTGAAATCGCTTCACTACTTGAAGCGGCGGGCAAAGAGGTCATTATATCAACACTGACATTAATCGAGGCTGGCTCTGAACTAAGCAAACTAAAAAGCCTTTGTGACAATGGAAAATATGCACTAGAAGCGAATGATATGGCCGCGGTTAATTTATTATCCGACAAACAAACTTTTATTACAGGCCCGGCCATTAATATTTACAATGCTGGAACATTAAAGTTTCTCGCCAAACATGGGCTGAAACGCTGGGTATTGCCCATTGAACTTTCAAAGGAAACCCTGTCTGATTTGCAAAATGAACTGCCTGAAAATGTAGAAACAGAAATCTTTTTTTACGGCCGATTACCTCTGGCTTTTTCCGCGCGTTGTTTTACTGCACGTTCACACAACCTGCCCAAGGATGACTGCCAGTATCGTTGCCTGGAAGACGCAGATGGCCTGCTGCTTAAAACACGTGAAGAAGACCCCTTTCTTGTACTCAATGGCATTCAGACACAGTCTGCAAAAACCTGTAACCTGATTGCTGATCTGGATGAAATCAAAAAACTGGGCGTCGATATACTGCGTATCAGCCCGCAATCAAAAGCCACGCTGGATATTATAAATATTATTCACGCTTGCCTGCACGATAACAAATCAACGCAGGATGCCGCCGAAGAAATTGAAAACCTAACCCCAACAGGAAGCTGTAACGGTTACTGGCATGGTGATGCCGGTATGGATTCTGTAAAACAACATTTAAGTAAAAACAAAGCAGGATTATTATGAACAAAAACAACCCCTTTGATCTAGACGATAACGCCGCATACGAATCATGGAGAGATGAAAAGCTTAAAGATTATCCCGAGAAAGTTGAACAGTTAGTGGTTGAAATAAAAAACCCGCACGCACTAACAAAGGCTGAAAAACAGGCCATTGTAGATCGCTGTAAAAAAACCAATATGGCAGTCTATGTCAGCCCCACTGGCGAAGATCCGGACAAAAGCATTCCCTTTGATCTGGCCAGTCAATTTGGCCTGAAAGAATTAAATAAAAATATGGGCGCGGATGATGACGGCATTACCGCCCTGAAAATCCAGAATGACCCTTTGCATAAACGCTACATTCCCTACACCAACCGTGGCATTCACTGGCATACTGATGGTTATTACAATGCCAGCGACAAACAGATCATGGCGCTAAATCTACACTGTGTACGTCCCGCCAAAGAAGGCGGCGAAAATGCAGTTATGGATCATGAAATTGCCTACATATTACTGCGCGACCAGAACCCCGAGCATATTCGGGCATTCATGCAACCCAATGCGATGACTATTCCTGAAAATATTGTTGATGGTGAAGAGATTCGTCCTGTACGAAGCGGCCCCGTTTTTTCAACAGTCGGTAATAATCAGCTGCACATGCGCTATACGGCACGCGCTCATAATATTATCTGGGCAAAAGATGAGGCTACACAAAATGCGGTTGCGGCACTCGATCAGATTTTAAAATCAGACAGTAAATTTATTTATCGCGCTACCTTGCAGTCAGGCTGGGGCTTGATCAGCAACAACATATTGCACGACCGCAGTGGCTTTACCGACGATGAAGCACACCCTCGCCTGCTATATCGCTCGCGTTTTCACGATGCGTTGGTACTGGATTAGAAAAATTATCAATGATGCATTCAGGGAAGAATGCACGAACAATAGAATAATTAGCGGCCAAACAACTTTTTATAAACCGGCATGGTTTTTCTGGAAACTGCTTCAACAATGCTCAGCACTCTTGATGATTCAACATCCATGGCATCAAGATAATTTTTTAGTGCCAGACCAAGCTCAGTATCGCCTTCCATCACCAGCCTGCGCTGAAACACCAGGGTATCAGGATCAACCTGACGACTGGCCATCGACATAAAATCATACAGTGCTGCCGTGACCGTTAAATCATTTTCTCCCTGCCCGGAATTTTCCATTAAACGATCACCCGATAAAGTCAGCCGATAAGACAGGCCCAGATCAGTGACTTCAATCGCCACTGATCTGCCCTCCAGAAAATCCAGCTCACCATCGTTCAAATCATCAACAAAAATTTTATTGAGCACGCTAACCAGTACACGGCTATGCACCATGACAGGCAGCAATTTAAGCGGCAGCGAAAAAGGTTTCGGTAGTTTGGGACTGGATGTTACGGATGGGTTTGATGTTTTCATAACAGTACCTATTGAAATGAAGGATGAAATCGCTTCAGCCAACATTCATGAATACGGCTATCCTTAGTCAATTCAGGATGAAAAGCCAGCGCCATGTGCCGTCCTGATCTCATCATCACCGGTTCGCCATTATAACTGGCCAGTTTCTCAATTTTATCACTATTCGGCGTGAGTCCGGGTGCTCTTATAAAATGCGCCTGATAAGGCAGGCCCTCGGCATCACACTCCAGATCAAGATCTGTGGAAAAACTGCACACCTGCCTGCCATAGTTGTTACGCGCCGCCGTCATCGGCATAATTTTCAATGGAATCACTCGAGCATCATCCACCGTCTCCGCCATCAAAATAGCCCCGGCACAAACACCCATTACTGGTTTTTCAGCTGCAAATTCCTGTAGCTTTTTGTACAGCTCAAATTTCTGGATCAGCAGGCTCATGGTGGTCGATTCACCACCGGGAATAATCAATGCGCTGCACTCATCCAGTTCGTGCGCATAACGTACCCGTTGATTCTCCACACCCAGCGCAGACAGCATCTCGATATGTTTTTCAAAAGCGCCCTGCAACGCGAGCACGCCAACAACATCAGACATAGTGTTTGCCGTCAGCCGGACTTACCAGCCCCTGCTTGCAAGGCGCTCCTCGGGTGAAAGATCCTGCATCAAAATACCCTTCATGCCAGCCTTTAGACCACTGCTCACTTCCAGCAGGGTTTCGGGATCGTCATAATAAGTGGTAGCTTTTACAATCGCTGCCGCACGTGCAGCAGGGTCTTCTGACATAAAAATACCCGAGCCGACAAACACCGCTTCGGCACCCAACTGGCGCACCAGCGCGGCATCTGCCGGGGTTGCAATGCCACCCGCAGAGAAATTCGGTACCGGCAATTTTCCGTGTTCTGCCACATAACAGACCAGGTCATAAGGCGCACCGATATTCTTGGCCTCACTCATCAACTGCTCCTTGCTCATAATGGTCAGGCGTTTCATTTCATTTTGAATGGTACGCATGTGGCGTACCGCCTCAACGATGTTACCGCTACCGGCCTCACCCTTGGTGCGCATCATCGCAGCACCTTCACCGATGCGGCGCAGAGCCTCACCCAGGCAGGTAGAGCCGCAGACAAAAGGCACCTTGAAATCGTGCTTGGCGACATGATTGGCTTCATCGGCCGGTGTCAGCACTTCACTCTCATCGATAAAATCAACTTCCAGCGCCTCTAGAATTTGAGCTTCAGCAAAATGGCCGATACGACACTTGGCCATTACAGGAATGGACACCGTCTCCTGGATCTTGCGAATCATGTCAGGATCAGACATACGCGCCACGCCACCATCCTTGCGAATATCTGAAGGAATACGCTCCAGCGCCATTACCGCAATCGCACCGGCATCTTCGGCAATTTTTGCCTGTTCAGCGTCAGTCACATCCATGATCGCACCACCCTTAAGCATCTCGGCCAGGCCGACTTTTACCGTAAAGTTTTCTTCACCAGCCTCAGTTTGTGGATGGTTGCTTGCTTGTTTTGATTCGCTCATTAGTTTTCCTGGATTTCACGGTACATATTAATTCCAGACTTTTTAACAACAGAAAGTGTAGTGATAATATGAACCCGGATTATTAGATAATTAACACGGCCTTGTTCTCAAGCACGGCCGGCTTGCAATCATACGATAAAAACCGGATCCACTCCATATCCAGAGCGAAAATAATACAAAATCAAACTGTTATACTCGTTTTAAAAAACTAAAACCGTACATGAAATTACTCAACACGGTTATAATCCAGCTAACAGCCATCTGGTATTGGCCAATGCAGATAATCACCCAAAAAAAATGCACGTACGCACTTTTAGTATTGCTAGTCAGCAGCATTTACAATGTAAACGCCATGACCAGCGACTGTGCTGCCGAATCACCCTGGCAGGAACAGAAACAGGATCTGATCAACGTCAACTTAACGGGCATCGGCATCGTCACCGCCTGGGGTGTTGCCAAGTGGGATTATTTCAGCAAGTCACCGCGGGCTACCAGTGAAGGCTGGTTCCAGAACGATACCAAATCCGGCGGCGCCGACAAAATGGGGCATATGTACACCAGCTATGTCACTGCACACGGTCTATCCTATTTATTTGAAACATGGTGCATCAAACGAGATGATGCCGCTTTATATGGTGCCCTATCTTCAATGGCCATTCTCGGCTATATGGAAATCGGTGACTCATTCAGCGACTGGGGCTTTTCCAAAGAAGACATGGTCGTAAATGCCATCGGCTCACTGCTTGGTTATTACCTGTACGTTGACCCCGAGCTTTCCAGCAAAATAGACTTTCGCTGGGAATATGGTTTTGATCCAGAAGGCAATGACTTTGTCACCGACTACGAAAATTCAAAATACCTGTTTGCACTCAAGCTAAATGGTTTTGATACCTTCCGTAACAGTTTTTTAAAACATTTTGAATTACAGCTCGGCTATTACACCCGAGGCTTTGCTGATCCGCTGGACACCAGAGAGCGCAACCTGTTTTTTGGCATAGGCCTGAATTTAACCGACCTGTTCAGAAGGCATGGCTACAGAAAGACGGCCACAGCACTGAAGTATATTCAGGTGCCCGGTACGAACATGGAGTTTGATAAAGACAAAAACAGATAAAAAGCTATCTAATCGCCGATGCGCTCATTACAAAATTGTTTAAGGCAGTTTGAGCACAAACAATCATCATATTGTTTGGAGATAGCTTCTTGCAGTGATTGAGCCAGTTGCACAGATGCGCACTGGCAGTTTTTTATATCCTTAGTACTGCATGTAAAATCCTGTTTGCAGCGAGGGCAGATTTTTGTTATTTGTTTCTGCACTGATCAGGCAAGCCAATATTATTTTAGTGCCTGTTACCCATCATATATTTAACACCACCGACAACACCATCGGTGAACTCATCAATATTTTCATAACCCATTTTCTGTGCAAAATCGACTACACCTTCTATCGCCGCCTTCATTCCGGCAATCTCTTCATGACTGCGACCACAACCTTCACAATGAGTACCTTCCTGCGTGCACTTTCCTGTACAGGGATTAAATTTCATCGAACAAAACCTCCATCAAGTTAATAAAATAATTGGAGGGCACATTATAATAATCAATATTGGTAAAAATCATGATCTAAACTTGGTTTTTTTAAAAAATTCACCTATTGGCCTCAATTTTGAATGGAATAGCAGGCTCACAGCATAAGGATTAACAATATAATGCTTACAGCAATAACCGCGATCCATTTATGTATTGTCTGTTTTGTCAGCCCGGGCTTTTTCTTAAGATCTTCCTCCATAATGAGTTGAGCCATGACTGCATCGACATCGCCCGCTCTCAGGCGTTCGGGCAACCCTTTTCCGGGAGTATTGCCAGTTTCAGTAGATGAGGTATCTATGGATGCATTTACATTAAGAGCTGATTGATGTGCTGAAACCTCCTCGGCTTTTATCACTTCCAGCAATGTGATGAGCTGTCGGCGATCTGTACTGGGAATACTTCGTATTGCCTCAGCGTTGCTCACATTGAGAGTGTAGGGCTTTTTATTGATAATGATAATTATGTCTGATTGTTTCATATGGTTTAGCTCTATTATTTAACGTTGCAAGCAACTCTTTACCTCATTATTATTTTCTGACAGATATCGCATAACACTGTCAGCAGTTAATTTAAAAGTTGATGAAATAGCCAGATTAGCACTTTCCAGCCCTTTGGCCGTCCATTTGTTACAGGTATTCATTAAATAATAATCTCCTTCCGCCCTGTAGAACTGACTATTGCCGTAAATACCATTTTTTAATTTAACAATGCTTCCATCATTCTCCTTATAGAAACTCTGCTCAATAAAACTGATCAACAATGCATACTGACTTTTATCCAGGCAAAGCGCTTCAATTTTACTCTGGGGAAAATAACTCTCCGGATTTTCTGGCACCGCGACAACGTGCATAACCGATTCTGTTGGCCAGAATATCGCCTGGATGGACAGCCCTGAAGTAATTTCTTTGGCCTGATAAAACCCCTTATCACCCCAGCCAAACTCCAGGTATGGTGGTTTTATCAAACCGCGCTTGTAACTGCGGCAGTCGCGCCTGTATAGCCCCAGATGGAACAACAAAGCCTGTGTGCCAGTCATGACCAACAACATAAATTTGTCTCGATGCCGGCACGACAATATCTGTCTGCCTGATAATATGGGGTTTTGAAGAACAGGCTGTAATAGAAAACAGTAAAACAAGAAAATAGAGGGGTTTCATATTTGAAATACGTTTACCACAGACCATACAGTACAATCCCCGATGGTTAGATCAAGACTGAGCAAACCAGAGCATTGCTTCCTCCCTGGTCTTAAAGGCATTCACATCCTGTTTTATATCTTCTGTTAGCACCAGAAATAATTTCACAAGAACCTCACCAAGCTGATAATCAGAAACGATGGCTATCTTTGCATTGCCCCTTTGATCATCAAACTTCTTACGCATTTCAATTATTTTAGTTTGAAGGTCAAGATCAATATTATCAAACTCCATATTGGTTATATCCCACAAAGTATCTGCATCAGAAGGTATCTCGTCTGAAGTTAAAACCAAGACCATGAAATTCTGAACATCTTCAAAACTTAAATAACCGTTTACCTGTGCTAACAAATATTTAAATTGTTGATCGTATCTTAATTCAATTGCCATGGTTCACCATTGCCTTGTTATTATAAATTGTAAGTACTCAATCAATTTGGGGTTGAGGGTGCTGAGAGGCCAGCTACTGATACCTGCCAGAACATGATTTTCATCTGCAATCGTTCTAGCTATTATTCTTTGGCCGCCTTTGCTTGTAATAATTAATTTGCCCGTTAGTTGAACTATCATGCTTATTAACGGTAGCGTTATCGTTCAACTCATTCAGGATGTTTTTTGCCAGCTGCTTACCCAGCTCAACGCCCCACTGATCGAATGAATTAATATTCCATATAATACCCTGAACAAAGATTTTATGTTCATAGAGTGCAATTATTGACCCCAGTGTTTTTGCGTTCAGCGTATCAAATAACAGCGTACTGGTTGGCCGGTTACCGGGAAACACCCTGTAAGGCAACAGTTTTTCGATCTGCGCATCATCGAGGCCTTGATCGACTAATTCAGCCCTTACTTCCGCTTTGGTCTTGCCACGCATCAAAGATTCTGCCTGCGCAAAAACATTCGACATTAAGGCGCGATGATGCCTGGCAATGCAGTGATAACTATAAATCGGTGCGAGAATATCGGCTGGCACCAGTTTCGTTCCCTGATGAAGCAGCTGGAAAAATGCGTGCTGCGCTGCAATGCCGATTTCACCGAAAATAACAGGGCCTGTCGTATAGTCTACGACCTCACCCTGCCGATCTACAGATTTACCATTGCTTTCCATATCAGCCTGCTGCAAATAACCGGGAAAACGATGCAAATGCTGGTCATAAGGCAACACTGCCATAGTCTGGGCATCAAAGAAATTGTTATACCAGATGCCGAGTAATGCCATTATCACCGGTATATTTTTTTCAAATGGCGCGTGCCTGAAATGCTGATCGACTTCGTAGGCCCCTTGCAGCAGTTCATCGAAGGTTTCAGAACCAACCGAAATGACTATCGACAGGCCGATTGCCGACCACAGTGAATAACGGCCGCCGATCCAGTCCCACATTTTAAAAATATTGTCTTCTGCGATGCCAAAGTCTTTTGCCAGTTTTACATTTGAAGTTACCGCCGAGAAATGTCGACCTATAGATTTATCATCACCTATTTTACTCAGGTACCACTGGCGCGCAGTTTCAGCATTGACCATGGTATCCTGGGTGGTAAATGTTTTGGATGAAATAATGAAAAAAGTTGTTTCAGGTTTAAGAAATTCCAGCGTGTCATTAATGTGGTTTTCGTCAACGTTTGAAACGAAATGCACATTCAGGTCATGCAGCGCATGGGGGCGCAGGGCCTCTGTTACCATTAATGGTCCAAGATGCGAGCCACCGATACCAATGTTGACCACATCGGTAATGGCCTGGTTAGTGGCGCCACGCCATTTTCTTGTTCTAATACTCTCTGCTAACAGCTTGACTCGTTCACGCTCCTGCCTGATTTCGGGTAGAATGTCATGGCCATCCACCATAACGGGCTGGTCACCCTGGTCCCTTAGCGCGGTGTGCAATACGGCACGATGTTCCGTGTTGTTAATTGGCGCACCAGTAAACATTTTTTCTATCCAGCCAGACAGGTCCGCTTCATCGGCCAGGCGCAATAATAACTTCAGCGTCTGGTCATTAATTCGGTTTTTTGAATAGTCATAAAGTATGTCATTCAGTTGAAGCGAATATTTGTCAAACCGGTTTTTATCCTGGTTGAACATGTCACGCATATGCAGATGTTTTATTTCATTGTAGTGGTCCGCCAGTGCCGACCATAATTCTGATTGTTTGAGTCCGTGCATTTTCTATTCAACCTCGATTACGCTATATAGCTCATTCAAACAAACCATAATGATAGGCACCTTCAATGACACCGCTGGTATAATAGCCTTTCAGGCCGTTAAAACCCCCTTCAGCGAAATACACCTGCAAGTCGGGATTTTGTTTCATTACTTGCCTGACATTTTCTACCAGTTGATCATCAGCATTCCTGACAAGCACACCACAAAACCCCGCTGTTAGTGGAAAAATATCATTGCCACTGTCTCCGCAAAACACAACATCCTCTTTTGCCGCACCAAACTCCTCGGCGACATACTCTAAAGCAGTCAGCTTTGTTGCGCTTGCAGGCAAAAAATCGAGAAGCCCTTTCCCATCGTGTGAATCAAAGCTATAGACAATAACCTCATCAAACTTACCCTTTACCAGTTCATCAACTTGCTGTAGTACCTGTTGCTTTTTTTCATGGTCAACATAATAACTTTGCTTGAACTGGTTCTGATGCTCACTTTCCTGCTCACGAATGGCATCAATCTCTGCAACAACATCTCTTATTGCCATCGCATCCCAGCGCGGGCTTTCTGTCTTAACCTTAACCACCCAGCCCTCATCAAAGTGCCATTTGCCATCTTCATACTTTCGTATTGAAGTACCAACATCACTACACAGAATATCAGGATACCTGACACCAAATTGTTTGATCGCATTCTCGGTGAGGGCAAGGTTCCGCCCGGTGACATAGACAACGAGAACATCATGTTTTTCTGTGAGCTCATTAAACAGCTCAATGGCGCCCGGATCTGGTGGCCAGCTACCGTTTGGAAGCAATGTTCGATCCAGATCAGTCGCAAGAATCTTCATACTATTACTCCTTAGCGTCTATCATTGAAAACGACGAGACCAGATAATAAAAACTAGGACTCGAAGGACATCAGCACCTGTTCACCAGTGCCGTCATCCTGATAGATCGTGAAGTCATGATTAGATAGATTAGCCTTCAAGGTCACACTAACATCCGGGTGTTGCCAGTTAATATGCAGTAAATGTGGCTCAGTCTCAATCACCTTCATCTCACCATTGAATGCTGGTGAGGTATTACGTAACTGAATCAACTTGAGCTGGTCCAGTACCACAGGACGTTGCAGC
>JAPHSZ010000180.1 GCA_026196545.1 Gammaproteobacteria bacterium | reverse complement strand
TCTTGGCCTGTTTGCTGACATCAGCCCACATATGGTCACCTTTCTTCCAGATGGAATCAGGATTAACCACATCGGCACGAACGATGATGACATCATGCGGTTCCGCATATGTCGGTCCATCATGAACAATTTTCATGTGCTTGCCACTGATGTCGATCAACTGCTCGTTCTCAGGTTTTGTTGGACCCACATTGATAAAGCGATCCTTGGAGAACTTGTTCAGAGACACCAGCCACTTACCATCTGCATCCTTGGTTTCGCCCATGGATGTATGGTTATGACCAGGCTGGTAATGAACGTCAATCTTTTCAATGATGGGATCAACTTTCTTGCCCTGATAAGCCTGAATCGCTTTCTTAATGTTCCACTTAACAGCCTGACTATCCAGGAACAATGTGGTGAAAGCATTACCTTTACCATCAAAAGCGGTATGCAAAGGACCCAGACCCAGTTTTGGCTCAGCAACAATCGCATCTTTCGGTGTGATTTTATCTTTGAACAGATCAGGCAGTTTTCTAACGTCGATCACTGTCACTGTGGGTGATAATTTACCGTTGAATACCACGTGAATGCCATCAGGCGCTGTATTACAGCCATGAGGGCTGTTAGGCACAGGAATGTAACGTGTGTACTTGGAGCCTTTACGGCCATCAATAACAGGTACACCATTGATCTTCTTGTAATCGCCATTTTTAACCGCTTTTTCAATGGCCTTGATATCATAGACCACAGCCCAGTCACGCTCATTTTCCATCATGCCGGCAAGATTGGTGGCTTCCTCACTGTTATAACAGGTTGAGAAGGCATACTTGCCCTGATAATCCGCATCACAGTTATCCAGGTTACCGTCAACCATTACCTGCCATTTAACTTCCATTTCATCACCGTCGATGGCGCTGAAAATAGCATGGTATTTTTCTGGTTCATCCAGAATGCTACCATCATTAGGGATAGGCACACGATGCTCACCATTGGCGAACACGTAACCCGTACGTGGGTATTTTTGCGGACGCAATCCATGAATATCACAGGCATTTGGAATTTCGATGATCTTGTCACACTTCATTACATCACAACGTACACGAGCAACTCGGGTATTCGCCTTGTCGTTCATGAACAAATAACGACCGTCATAAGTGCCTTCGGTAAAAGACATATGAGGGTGATGTAAATCACCATTCAGCCAGACGCCACCACGGTTACCGGAATCAAGAAACTTCTTGGTTTCTGGCAAAAGACCTTCGCGCAAAATCTTGCGACTTTCATTGGTCTGGCCCCAACCTGAAGCACTACAGCGATTGAATACCGGTACACGCATTAATTCACGCATTGAGGGGATACCCAGAATACGCAATTCACCCGCTTGACCACTACTCCAGAAACCATAGTACTCATCCAGGTCACCAGGACCTACGTGAGCCTTATTTTTTGATGAAGCAACCGCCGCTTTAGGTGTCATGCCTGCTAAACCAGCCAGACCCGCAGCACCCGCTAATGCAGTTAGTTTGGCAGAACCACCGAGCAACTGACGTCGGGTAATGCCTGTTTTTTCAACATTATCATTATTGTTTCCCATTCTTACACTCCTCATTAATGTGCCCACTTAATATGGACGGATCATTCAATCCCTGACCTGAGCCAGAGACTATTACTAATCTAAAACCACTTTATTTTCAAGATCTTTCTGCTTTAGCTCCCCTGCTATTACTGATTCTCCTTTGTCATTAACTGCCGCAGAACGAGCAGTTCGACGTTGTTTTTTCAACCGCTTCTGTATCATGACCGGGCAGGCCTGGTCATCCGAATAAACCAGCTGGCAATGCAGGCAGTACAGACACTCGTTTACATTGATATTGCCTTCAGGGTGTATCGCCTGAACCATGCATTCGTTACTGCAACGCTGGCATGGACTGCCACATTCCCTGTATCGCTTGAGCCAGGAGAACATGCGCATCCTGCCCGGAATGGCCAGGGCAGCACCCATTGGGCATATGTATCTGCAATAGAAACGCTCGATGAAAAGCCCCGGTATCAGCACGGCCAACGCAAAAATCACGTAGGGCCAGTCACGTGCAAATTTCAAGATGATAGAAGTTTTAAATGGTTCAATCTCAGCCAGTTGTTCTGCCAACGCCAGCGAATACAGTGAAACACCAAACAGGCCGAGGAAAATCAGATACTTAAAAGCCCAGACTCGTTCATGAATAAACCACGGTACGACGTACTGCTTAACATTAAATACCTTGGCGATACGATTGAGTAATTCCTGCAACGCACCAAAAGGACACAACCAGCCACAGAAAGGCCCCCTTCCCCAGAACAGTAATGCGGCAGCGACTGAACCCCAGAGAATAAAAATCAGCGGCTCCATCAGGAAATAAGCCCAGTCGAAACCAGTCACCAGGGCATTGAACATAGCCAATATATTAACCACGGACAACTGGGCATTAAAGAACCAGCCGATTATGACCAGGGTAAATACAAGATAAGCAATACGAACCCGGTCAGCCAGTTTGGGTCGATTAACCAGCCAGTCCTGGAAAAAGAAGATCATAGTCAGTGCAATTAATGCAGCGCTCAGTACGATCACCTCGGATGCCTTGAGCTCCCACATCTTTTTCCAGATGGGCCCTGCTTTTTGTGACATGCCTGCTTCAGAAGACTCATCCTCATCCTGCGCCTCAACTTTTGTGAAGTTGAGATAGGTTTCAGGCGTGCTGTAATTCATGTCAAAAGTCAGGAACACCTTCTTTGTCGGGCCAATATTTCTACCCACCAGTAGTTCCAGTTTCCAGGGTGTTGCGGCATCAAATTTTAATTCTGCCGGAGTCCTGAATAAGCCCACATCCTTCAGTTCAGGTGCACCTTCAGCGGCTATACTACGCAAACGCTTGTGGTATATATCGCTAAAACGAATGGATGTATCACCCTGAATAACCTGAAAACGGTCAAAAATACCACCTCGAACGTAACCTGAACCTTTGAATGAAAAACGACCTTCACCCGCTAGAAGAATCGCCTGCTCACCCGGCTGCAACTTTTTCTCAAGATTACGGTACTCGTGCACACCCAGTAAGCTACGACCAATACTGGGAATTGAAACGACTGCGCCATAGAGCTCAACAAAAACCTCATTGTCATCGCCCTCTTCCGGGAAATCGAGCGCCAACGGTTCTCCTGATTCAGCAAAAGCCCTGTTAATTTGCGCTACAGTAATTTTCAGGTGACTTATCGAGCCTTCATCAACCAGCTCCTGCCAGCTTTTCACAACATTGATTTCAGGGTTCACCGAAGCAATTGGGCCGATTTTCTTCACTTTTGGCTTGAGTCCGGCCAGACCATGGTTTCGAGCAACCTTGATGGCACCGCGCAGGATATTGTCATCCATCACCATGACCGTTACCGTTGCACCGGTAACAATATCGACCTGATGATCCTGTGTGCCCTGCACCAGCTTACCGACATCCAGACCTTCATAGTCCTTGAGCACTGCCACTATGCGTGATTCCGGAATACCAACCAGCACGATAGGTTCGTGATGTTCTACCAGCAAAACTTTCTGTATCACGCCCTGCATATCAATAGCAACGAGCTGGTGTATCGGTTTACCCGAATATCCCGTTGAATTCACGTAATCTGAAGTCAGGAAGACGTAACCGACCTGTTCATCCTGCTTGAACGCTGATGCTACAACCGGCTCACCCGTTGGAGCTGCTAATTTATCCGCATCGGGGAATAATTCCTGAACGTTAATGCCATTGAGCAAACGTGGCAGCTCTGAATCGGCATAGGCCATCCCCGTGAACAAACACTGAATCAGCAACAGGGAGAAAATAAATGGGGTTGTACGGTGAGAAAACATATTGTGCGCAAAAGTTTTAACAGAATTGTGAAGCATGTAAATAAAAAACTCTAAAATCTTATAGATAATTAACGTAGTATTATGTCTAATATTGCGACATTTCGACGCAGGCCTAATAATACACTTTGTATAAACTAAATGTGCGACATTTCGACGCAGCCATATGATACAAGTCAAATTAAGAATTAAAAGACTAGAATATTGAACCTAGGAGATACCAGCAAGCATGTTAACAAGTGATGTAAAAACCACCGGAGACCTGATGTCCATAGCCCTGCAGGCCGAACGCGAGGCTATCCGGCGGTACACGGATCTGGCGGCCAAAATGCACGAATGTAATAATCAATCTGCCGCTGCCCTGTTTGAACGAATGGTTGCTGAAGAACGCGAACACGAAGATTTATTAGAAAAATGGATGACCCAGGAAGGCATCCAGGAAAACCCTGATATTGGTCCTGTCAGCTGGAAAGATCCTAATATATCAACAACTTATGACGATGAAGCACGTGACCCCCAGTACAGCACGCCCTATAAAGCCCTGGCCTTTGCCGTGCATAACGAGGAAATTGCCTTCAGTTTCTATACTCATGTGGCCGCAGAGACAAAAGATACTGCCATACATGAATATGCTGAAATTCTGGCACGTGAAGAGCTGGGACATGCTGCACTACTCAGAGCCGAAAGACGACGCGCTTATCACGCTGAGCGCGAAGCTGGCACGATCGAACCCAAACTCAACCCCAGAAACATCCATAACGAGACAGACCTGTTGACGGCTGCGATTTATATCGATCGCTACCTGGCCACTGAAATGGAAAAAATCCTCAAAACTACGCCAGAAATAGCTTCGTTAATCGAGGAAATTAATCAGCAGATAAGCAATAATGAAAAAGCTCTGGATAGCAATACTTCAGCCAATGAAGACATCATCAAAGATATTGAGAAAATCAACCTGCACCATGAGCTCACAGAAAAAACCATTAACAGTATCGATTTACGACTACAACGGATACATGCCTACTCCGACCATAGCTTCGCTTTCTACGACAGACTGGTCGACACCAGCCCCAATGAAGCCGTTATGCTCGGCGCGCAAAAATTGACCTCTATCGCACTCGACCGCATCGGTGCTTTAAAACAGATATTTGGCAACGCCTACATGGTCGATGACAATATTGCT
>JAPHSZ010000121.1 GCA_026196545.1 Gammaproteobacteria bacterium | reverse complement strand
GCACTGTTTATGCGTGCCGCTGATTTATCGCGCCTGCACCAGAAAGGTTAATGATATGAAACTGATTATTCTTGATAGAGATGGTGTGATCAACCAGGACTCAGATGAATATATAAAGAGCCCGGACGAATGGATTCCCATTCCCGGAAGCCTCGAAGCCATTGCAAAATTAAATCACGAAGGTTATACCGTGACGGTGGCAACCAATCAGTCCGGGCTGGCGCGTGGTTATTTTGATTTGCAGACCCTGTCAGCCATGCACCGTAAAATGGAAAAACTGCTTGCCGATCTGGGCGGCCAGATTGATGCCGTTTTTTACTGCCCACACGGGCCCAAAGACGGTTGCGAGTGCCGCAAGCCCCAACCGGGAATGCTGCATGAAATCGCCGAACGTTTTCAGGAAAGCCTGGATAAAATTATTTTCATTGGCGATACTATTAACGATCTAAAGGCCGCTACTGCCGCAGGCGTAAAACCTGTGCTGGTTCGAACCGGTAAAGGCGAGAAAACAGAGCAGCAACTGGACGAACACGGTTTTAGCCAGATCCCGGTTCATCGTGATCTGGCAGCAGCTGTCGATACCATTTTAAGCACCGCCTAGAACACGAATGTCAGAACCGAAGATTCCCTCAAAACCAGTGCTTTACATTCGTTCAGCAATCTACTGGCTGAGCATGTTCTTTGCATCGATCGTGATCAGCAGCCTCACGGTGCTAACTTTTCCCCTACACGTTGATAAGCGTTTTCGGGTTGCGCAAAATTTTGCGCGTTTTGGTTTGTGGCTGATCAAACGTGTCTGTAAATTAACTTATGAAATCGAAGGCATGGAAAATATTCCTGAAGGCGGCGCCGTGGTTTTGTGCAAACACCAGTCGACCTGGGAGACCTTGATGCTGCAGATTGATTTGCCGCAGATACGCTGGGTGCTGAAAAAAGAGCTACTCAGAATTCCTTTTTTTGGCTGGGGCCTGGCTTTGATGGAACCGATAGCGATTGATCGCTCATCGGGTAGAAAAGCCATTACCCAGATGATTGAACAGGGCAGGGAAATGCTTAATGATGGCTACTGGGTTGTGGTATTTCCGGAAGGTACCCGCACCCGGCCTGGCGAGGCAAGACGCTACAAGGCTGGCGGCGCAAGGCTGGCGGTAGAAACCGGTTTTCCTGTTGTGCCCGTGGCGCACAATGCCGGTGAATACTGGCCACGACACAGTTTTATTAAATGGCCGGGGCGCATCAAGGTGTGCATCGGCCCGGTTATTGACCCCAGCGGAAAAACAACCGACCAGGTTAATACTGAAGCCGAGGCATGGATTGAAGGCAAAATGAAAGAGATCAGTGATCCTTCACACTGGCACCGTTAATGGCTACAACCAGCGTTTTTCTGCTTTATCTGAAAACAGCGAATGCAGTAATCAAATTTTTATTTTTATTTCGTCCGCATCAATCATTTGCTGGATGGCCGCTTCAAGGTTAATCTGATCCGGGTTTTCCGTGCTTTGCTGATTTAGCATTTCAACAATTTCATCCTGTTCAATGGTGCGCGCCTTGCCATCACTGTCCTGCACATAAGCCGCCCATGGAATACATTTTGTGAGCGGGAAGACCTGCCCCTCGCGCGGTGAAATATCAATATTCAGGCAGGAAATGAACAACAATCTTTTGCCAACATACTCGGGTTCCTTGACAATGGTTCGATAAGCCCGGTCAAACTCAGCTTGTGTACTGACCTGCGCGGCAATTAACAAAGGTGATTCAGAGGTAATAATCCAGGGCATGGCATTTATCAGGTTATTTTCCAGATGGTCGTAACCTTCGATATCCTCACTGACCATCCGGTGGAAGGTGAACATCTCAGGACCCAGTTGGTCGCCAATTGCAGAGCCGTTCCATGCCTTTTCCGGCAGGTGCTGGCAAAGTTCTTTCGAGGCGGCATAGACACGTGACGTACTCAGGCTCTTGAGCAACTGGAAGTCACCATTCTGTTTCGCCACCAGCTTATCCAGCTCAAGAAACAATCCTTCTGCTCGCTTGTTATTGAGTATATGATTGTCAATGGTGATTGTGTGTACGCCCTCTTCGCGCCCTAGATAAATATTTTTTTGAGCAAAGCGGTATTCATCAAGATACCACTGAAGAATGCCGCCGATTTTTCCACAAGTTATAGTCTTATCGTGGCCTGTTGTCTGCAAACGGCAGTAGCTGCCGAATGTTTCTGTTTCAGGGTCATAGCCGACATGGCTGGCCTGTATGATCACCATATCCTCGCCATGATCCGCGTGCGGGCCATGACGGTCTGTTGCGACAATGCCTCCAACACGACCATGATTAAACGGAAAAGCGCCAAAATGTTTGGCGATAAGAATTATCGGAAAGCCCTGATTTTCATCTGAGCAGAAAGCGCGTGAAGGCGTGATTTTACCCGCCTCAAAACCCAGTGAGAGGCACAGGTTGTAAAGCCTGGGCACAAACAGGCTGTAGCGCATCATGTGGTCAATGTGAAACTTGCTCACGACTGATTGCATATTGATATTGGATGAAAACATAGTTGCTCTTATTGCTTGCGGATTGATAAGTGATTTTGAATATCAGCACTGTAACTAATGATATATGAATTATAGAGTAAAAGTTAATTTTTAATTTGTATACAGTATCATTGCCACTATGATCAGGAGAAATAACACTATGCCTAAAGGGAAAAGAGATGTTATATACGAAGTAATCTCATGGATTGACTGATGATTAGTTAGACTCATTGTTAATATTAAATAATTTGCAAGTCAATGAGTCGCCATTGACACAAGAAGATCAATCGCAGTATGAACTTGATCCCCGAATGCAATTGCCTAAACATTTTGCATTTTCATAAGCTTAGAAAAACTATTTTGTAAGGACGTGTAATAAGTGAGTATTGCAAGAAACTGTATGAATGTATCTTATAAATTATCGATTGCTGAATAGAGGTTCATATATGCAATGCATGCAGAGTATTGACCGGATGAAATTTTCCAATTGGTTTTTTTGCCCCATACATCGAAGCTATTAAAGGCGATAAAGAGATAGTGCCAGTTTTTAATATTGCTTATGGTGTTTGTAAAAAATTGGTCGTGCATAAAAAAAGCTGCAGAAGCAGCTTTTTTAATTGGCGCGCCCGAGTGGATTTGAACCACCGACCTTTGGCTTCGGAGGCCAACACTCTATCCAACTGAGCTACGGGCGCATGTTGTGGGGCGTAGTTTATCAGGCTTGTTGGTACTTGTGAGCGACTATTCAAGAAAACGATTCACACTGCGGTAGGTGATGGCTTCGGTTAGGTGGGTCATTTCGATGTGTTCGCTTGCGGATATATCGGCAATGGTTCGGGCCAGTTTGAGTATGCGGTGGTAGGCGCGGGCAGAGAGCCTGAGTTTGTCCATGGCCCGATTGAGTACTTCTTTTTCCTTTTCACCGAGCTGGCAGAAGGCTTCGACTTCCTTGTTATTGAGTTCAGCATTGCTCTTGCCACAGCGTTGCATCTGTCGCTGGTAGGCCTGAATTACACGTGCGCGTATCTCGGCGCTGCTTTCGCCTTTGGGGGCGTTGCTGTCGAGTGCGGACTTGTCGAGCCTTGGCACTTCGATATGGATGTCGATGCGATCGAGCAGGGGGGCGGAGATGTTGTTTCGGTGGCGCTTTTGCTGGTCAAGGGTGCACTGGCAGAGTGATTTGCCATCGCAGCTGTAGCCCTGTGGACAGGGGTTCATCGCGGCGACCAGCTGAAAACGGGCGGGGAATTCAGCCTGCCGGGCGGCGCGTGAGATGACGATGTTGCCTGTTTCCAGTGGCTCGCGCAGCACGTCGAGTACGTGACGGTCGAATTCGGTGAGTTCATCCAGAAACAGCACGCCGTGGTGCGCGAGTGAAATTTCACCCGGTGAAGGGTGGGAGCCGCCGCCGACCAGGGCCACGCCGGAGGCGGTGTGATGCGGGCTGCGAAACGGGCGCTGTTTCCAGTTGCGGACATTGAAGCCCTTATGGCTGATTGACTGCACCGAAGCGCTTTCCAGCGCCTGCTCATCGCTGAGTGGCGGCAGGATACCGGGCAGGCGCGAAGCCAGCATCGACTTTCCAGTGCCGGGCGGGCCGACCATAATCAGGTTGTGGCGGCCGGCGGCGGCAATTTCTAGCGCACGGCGGGCGTGGTGCTGGCCGCGAATATCGGCCATGTCGGCAATATCTAATACTTCTGACTCAATATTCCGGATATCGGGCTGATCAAGCTCACCCTGCTGACGGAGGTACTGGCAGATGCTGAGCAGGTCTTTAGCCGCCTTAACGTCGGTTTTTTCAACCAACGCTGCTTCGATAGCACTTTCTGCGGGTAACACCAGCGTCCGCTTGCTGGTGTTCGCAGCCAGTGAGGAGGGCAGGCAGCCGTGCACAGGGCGCAGTTCACCCGAGAGCGCCAGCTCACCATGAAATTCATGGCTGGCGAGCAGGCTGTCATCCACCTGTCCGGAAGCGGCCAGTATGCCGAGAGCGATGGGCAGGTCATAGCGCCCGCCATCTTTGGGTAAATCGGCGGGGGCCAGGTTGACGGTAATCCTGCGGGTAGGAAATTCAAAGTGTGAGTTGATGATGGCAGCACGGACGCGGTCTTTGCTTTCCCTGACTGCGGCTTCGGGCAGGCCGACGATGGAAAGCGCAGGCAGGCCATTGGAGATGTGGACTTCGACAGTGACTTCGGGGGCCTGAATGCCGTCCAGTGCGCGGGTGTAAACGGTGGCGAGTTGCATGGTGTCCTTTCCAAACTTTTATAGAGTCGTCTATTGTAGGCAAAACAACAGGTGCATAAAAGTAATTATTTGTTGTTTTCGATTTCGGCTAACTGTTTTTCCAGCTGTTCCAGCTTTTCACGGGTGCGGGCCAGCAGGGCGGACTGGACATCGAACTCCTCACGGGTCACCAGATTCATTTTTGATAACGAGCTTTGCAGTAAAGCCTTGATGTTGGTTTCGAGATCCTGCTGAATTTGCTGAACATTCCCCGGAAGTAAGCCGGTTATTTTTTTTGCCAGATCATCAAATGTATATTTGTTTTCCATGTTTATAGCCCTGTTTTAAAGGTGCTTTATTTTACGCCAAAACGGTGCACAGAAATAAAGCATTGCCAGGAAGTGGGCACCATGGTGGTGCAAAGCCCGTGGGCAAAAATAGAGCGTATTATAAAAAAATATTGATAACTGTATGTTTATGAAGAAGAAATAATTTCTGGCATGCTGCCTGCATTGTTAGCGTCATAGTTGAAAAAATTTCAATTAATTTTTAAATAATTATTGTGGAGATAATTAATCATGTTGAAAAAATCTATGGTGTTGACTAGTGCTGTGGCAGCAATTTTATCAAGTGGCAGCGTGCTGGCGGATGCATCCGTTAATGCGGCCGCTTCTAACAACTACCTGTGGCGTGGTGTGACCCAGTCAAATGATACCGCTTCTGTGTCTGGTGGTATCGACTGGTCGGGTGAGTCCGGCCTTTATCTGGGTGTCTGGACAGGTTCCCTGGTTTTTGGAACAGAAACTGATTTTTATGCGGGCTATGCAGGTAAGGCCGGTGATGTTGGTTACGATGTTGGCGTTATTACTTACCAGTATTCTCAGGCTCCGGATGTCAACTTTACTGAGGCATATGTAAATGTTTCTTTCAGTGACCTGACTCTTGGTGTCGCTTCAACAATTGATTCTGCCGCAGGAAATCTGGATGACAAATTTGATGAGGGCGATCTGTACGTGAGTGCCAGTTATGGTTTTAAAGCAGGTGCTTTTGATGCCAGTGTATTTGCTGGTAGTTACATGTTTGAAAATGATGATCTGCTGGGTGGCAATGCTGATTACAGTCATTATGGTGTGAGCCTTACCAGTGGTGAAGTAACTGTTGCCCTTGAAAAGAATGACATTGATGACCCTGCTGGTGATGCTGCTGATGATAATGTTCGCATCGTCGCAACCTGGTCCAAGTCATGGGATATCTAATCAATAAGTGATTCATTATCTGGATAACGCACGCCACTTGGAATTAGTGGCGTGCACAATCCGAGGAGTATATTCATATGAAATTAATTACTGCAATTGTAAAACCCTTCAAGCTGGATGATGTGCGCGAAGCACTTTCAGATATTGGTGTGCAGGGAATCACAGTCAGTGAAGTTAAGGGCTTTGGTCGCCAGAAGGGACACACTGAACTTTATCGTGGTGCAGAGTATGTGGTGGATTTTTTGCCCAAGGTGAAAATTGAAGTTGCTGTTGCTGAAGATATGGCAGAGAAGGTAATTGAAGCAATTCGGGGCGCGGCCAATACAGGCAAAATTGGCGATGGCAAAATTTTTGTTTCTGCCATTGAGCAGACTGTGCGCATTCGTACCGGTGAATCTGGCGCTGAAGCACTGTAACGTAGACGAGGTATATAAAGATGGAAAATCAAATTTTTCAACTGCAATATGCAATCGATACCTTTTACTTTCTGGTAATGGGTGCGTTTGTAATGTGGATGGCGGCAGGCTTTGCAATGCTCGAAGCAGGCCTGGTTCGCTCAAAAAATACAACAGAAATTCTGACTAAAAATATTACGCTGTATGCCGTGGCCTGTACCATGTATATGATATGTGGTTATCAGATTATGTACGGTGGTGGCTACTTGCTTGATGGTATTGCCGGTGGTGATACATTAGTTGTGGATGCATTGAAAGCTTCCGGTGAAAATGGTTTTGATGGTGACTCAGTTTACTCGGGTGCTTCAGACTTTTTCTTCCAGGTGGTGTTTGTAGCAACCACGATGTCGATTGTCTCTGGTGCAGTGGCTGAGCGCATGAAACTGTGGTCATTCATTCTGTTTGCTGTTGTCATGACAGGTGTTATCTATCCAATGGAAGGTGCATGGACATGGGGTGGTGAAGCTGTGTTTGGCCTGTTTGCGCTGGGTAGTGATATCAAAGATGAAGCGGGAAATATTCTTTACACAGGCTTCGGCTTCTCTGATTTTGCAGGGTCAGGCATTGTTCACATGGCGGGTGCTGCGGCTGCTTTAGCAGGTGTACTGGTACTGGGTGCACGTAAAGGCAAGTACGGCCCTAACGGTCAGGTGAATGCGATTCCGGGTGCGAATCTGCCATTGGCAACACTGGGTACCTTCATCTTGTGGATGGGCTGGTTTGGCTTTAATGGTGGTTCAGTTCTGAAACTGGGTGATATTGCTAACTCCAATGCCGTGGCGATGGTTTTCGTGAATACCAATGCGGCGGCTGCCGGTGGTGTGGTCGCAGCGATTATTCTTGCACGCATCCTGTTCGGCAAAGCTGATTTAACCATGGCATTGAATGGTGCACTGGCGGGTCTGGTTGCAATTACGGCTGAGCCTTCAACGCCAACACCGTTGG
>JAPHSZ010000115.1 GCA_026196545.1 Gammaproteobacteria bacterium | reverse complement strand
GATTCAGATTGTTTCCGGTATTTTCCTGACCATGCACTACAAGCCTGACGGTGAGCTGGCTTTTGCCTCGGTCGAATACATCATGCGTGATGTGCCTTACGGCTGGTTGATTCGTTACATTCATTCAACCGGTGCGACCGCGTTCTTCATTGTGGTTTATCTGCATATGTTCCGTGGCCTGATGTACGGTTCATACAAAAAGCCACGTGAATTGATCTGGCTGTTCGGTATGTTCATCTACCTGGCGCTGATGGCTGAGGCATTCATGGGTTATCTGTTGCCCTGGGGCCAGATGTCTTACTGGGGTGCGCAGGTAATTATTTCGCTGTTCAGTGCGATTCCTGTGATTGGTGATGACCTGACACTGTGGATTCGTGGTGACTTCGTGATCTCCGATGCTACACTGAATCGTTTCTTTGCGCTGCACGTGATTGCACTGCCGTTTGTGATTGTGTTCCTGGTGATTGCGCACATTCTTGCGCTGCACGAAGTGGGTTCTAATAATCCTGATGGTGTTGAAATCAAGAAGAACAAGGACTCGAACGGTATCCCATTAGATGGTATTCCATTCCACCCATACTATTCTGTAAAAGACATTGTTGGTGTGGTCGCCTTCCTGTTCTTCTTCAGTGTAGTGATGTTCTATTTCCCTGATGGTGGTGGCTATTTCCTTGAGCACGCTAACTTTATTGCCTCTGATCCTTTGAAGACGCCTGAGCATATTGCGCCAGTCTGGTATTTCACGCCGTTCTACGCAATCCTGCGCGCGGTGCCCGATAAGCTGATGGGTGTGGGTGCCATGGGTGCAGCGATTGTTGTGCTGTTCTTCCTGCCGTGGATTGACCGCTGTAAGGTGAAATCAATTCGTTACCGTTCTATCATCTACAAAGTTAACCTGGTTGTATTCGCAGTGACTTTTGTTGTGCTGGGCTGGTTAGCTATGCAACCGGTAACTGGTACTATCACAATCATGTCGCAGCTGTTTACGTTCCTGTACTTTGCATTCTTTGTAGTGCTATACGTAACGTCAAAAAATGAGAATACAAAACCTGTACCGGATAGGGTGACATCATGAAAAAACAGTTCCTGATATTGTTATTGGCTATTTTTCCAGCAACCTTGTTTGCCGCTGGTGCCGGTGTGCATCTGGATAAGGCAAAGATTGATATTTATGACAAGGAATCAATCAAACGCGGCGCAAAAACTTTTGCCGATTACTGCTTTAGTTGTCACTCAGCCAAGTTCATGCGCTTTAATCGTATCGCCAAAGATACCGGTATGAGCGAAGAAGAAGTGCGTGAGATGTTTATCTTTACCCGCAACAATAAAGGTAAAGAAACAAAAATTGGTGACCTGATGACGGTTTCCATGACCGAAGATTATGCAAAGAGTGCCTTTGGTGGTGCCGTGCCTGATCTTTCGTTGACAGCGCGTTCACGTGGTGCCGACTGGCTGTACACTTATTTGCGTACTTTTTATGCAGACCCAACACGTCCAACGGGCATGAACAACCAGACCTTTGCTGATGTGGGTATGCCGCACGTGCTTTGGGCGCAGCAGGGCATCAGAAAGCCAGTTTATGAGACCGAAGATCATGATGGCGTTGAAGTTAAAGTCATTAAAAGTTTTGAAATGGCGCAGGCCGGTTCAATGACAGAAGAAGAATATAATGCTTTTGTTGCTGACCTGGTTAACTTCATGGTGTACGTGGCCGAGCCTGTGCAGACAGAGCGTAGAGATCTGGGTGTATATGTGCTGATCTTCCTCGCTATTTTCTTTGTTTTTGCGTATTTGCTGAAGAAAGAATACTGGAAGGATGTTCACTAGATTAAGGTCTACGTGAAAAAATAAATAAACCTGAAGGATATATAGATGAATTTGTACACAACAGGCACGTCGATTGATTGTCATAGAACACGCATTGTTCTGGCAGAGAAGGATATTGCGCATGACAGGATTGAGGTGGACCCCAGGAAATTGCCTGAGGATCTGATCGACCTTAACCCTTACTGCAGTTTGCCGACTCTGATCGATCGTGACCTGGTGTTGTACAGCTCACGTGTCATCATGGAGTATCTGGAAGAGCGTTTTCCTCATCCGCCATTGATGCCAGTTGGCCCGGTCTCCCGTGCCCAGTCAAGGCTAGCCCTGTTCCGTGTTGAAAACGACTGGTACCCGCTGGTGGATATTATTGAGACCAAGGGTGAAAAGGCAGCAGCCAAGGCACGCAAGGAACTGACCGAGAGTATTGTCGCAACAGCCGATGTTTTTGCGGTCATGCCATTCTTCCTGAGTGACTCTTTCACTATGGTGGATGCCAGCATAGCGCCGATTCTGTGGCGCCTGCCACACTATGGTATCGAATTACCCAAGTCGGCCAAAGCGGTAGAAGACTACGCAAACCGCATTTTTGAAAGAGAAGGCTTCCAGTTGAGTTTGACTGAATCTGAGCGAGAATTGCGACTATAGCGTAATAGACTCAGCCGGTTGGTGTGTTAATCTGAAGCCCTGACTCCTTTTTTGTTGGATTGCTTTAACTATGACTTCCAGTCGCCCTTATCTTGTTCGTGCTATGTATCAATGGATTGTTGATAATGGCATGACGCCACATTTGCTGGTCAATGTATCTGTTGATGATTGTATGGTGCCGGTAAACTATATTCAGGATGGCAAGATCGTCCTGAATATCGCGCCGATGTCGATTGCAGGACTAGTGCTGGGCGATGACAACATTGCCTTTGAGGCCAGTTTTAATGGGGTTTCAGAATCGATATACGTGCCGATTAAAGCGGTAGAAGCGATTTACGCACGTGAGAATGGGCAGGGAATGATGTTCTCGGACGATGAGTCCTTGCCGGATTTGGATGGGAAGTCTGCAAAGGATAATAAGCACGGCCCTGATTCTGACCCCGATCCGGACAAACCAAGGCCAACTTTGCGCGTAGTCAAATAGACCATGAAGTTGCTATTTGGTGTCTGGGTGTTGTCATAATACTGGTTTAATACAGTTCTCTATCCCTAATTCCCTCGGGTAAACTGCAATTCATGGCGCTTTACCTGAGTTTTTCATGATTTTGTTGCAATTATTACAATGTTGCGTAACATGTTCCTTCACGCAATAGCCATGCTTTTTGTCATGAATTGGCGTGCCTGGCGGTGTTAATCAATATATATTGATGTCAAATGAGACAATGGATCTCGGTCATTAAATTGTAAATCAATAGCTTACAAATTCTTTTGGCCTCTGCTGAAGTTGTGTTGAATTGTAAATTTGAGGAAAAAAATATGTTTAACGAAGAGTGGATGAATAATTATAAAGATGCCTGGAATACTGAACCGGGTCTGGCTGATGCTTTGCAGCAAATCAATTTTAATTCTGTCATTGGTTATGGTTTTACCGGTGATGCCCAGCCTACAGGCTATATTTCTGTAGAGAATGGTCATGTGGTTTCTGCGGGTAACTACAATGGTGAAGCTCTTAACTGGGACTTACGCGCTTCCAGCGATCAGTGGGCAAAATGGGCGAGTAAACCGCCTGGCATGATGGGTCTGGGGGTTGCTTACACGACCGGAAAACTGAAGTTCCTGGTCGGTGACTACGGGGCCATGATAAAAGACCCTAGAATGGCAGGGCCGTTCATTAAAAGCTTTGCCGTAATGGCAAAAATATAGATACCGTCTATAGATAATAGTCTCTTTAAGTTTCGTGGGGAAAGCAGCGATGCTTCATAAGCAGTGGTTCAATATCATGCCAACCGCAGGTGTTGGTGTGTTGTTTGCGATATCAGTGGTAACTTCTTTTCAGTCTCAGGCTGAGAGCGTTTATTATCGGACGAACAGTAGTCAGTCGAGTAATTTGCCCAGCAAGGTATATTATCCGTCTGCGCAGCGCGGGGCGCAGCATGAATCTATTGTTACCGTTACCAATGCTAAAACGGGTGCCCATGTTGTACTGGGTGGCACCGTTAAGCCCTATAGGGAAGTGACCCTGACCGCGCAGATGCCCGGGCGAGTTGAATTTATCGCCGGTAGCGAAGGTGACTGGTTTGATGAAGGTCAGATACTGGTGGCTATCGATGATGACGATGTTATGGCGCAACGTCATCAGGCGGTAGCGGATCTTTATGGTCGAACCTCATCATTGAAGGATGCGCGTGCACAATATTCCCGCGAATTCTGGGCGCCACAGGCTTTGCAGCAACAACAGCAAACGGCCCCGAGTATGGGTTATTTCCCCTCCATGTTTGAGAAATTCATGGGTTTTGGCGGTGGTGGGCCTTCTTCGGTGGGAAATTACTACAATGGCTTAAATCCATGGGTGGTGCGTGATGTTGACCTGTATTCGCAGGGCACGCATGTTGATCAGGCGCAAAGCGGCATTTTTGGTGCGCGTTCGCGGGTTGATGAAATCGATGCGCGTTTGCGTGATACTCGAGGTATTTCACCTTTTGAGGGTGTCGTTGTAGAAAAACTGGCTGAGGTTGGTGATACCGTCCAGCCCGGACAGGCCTTATTGCGATTTGCCGATACCCGTTACCTGCAGCTTAAAGTTGATGTGCCTGCCAGACTGGTTTCAGCGCTGAGCGAAGATATGATTGTGCCGGCCAAGCTGGATGTGGGTGATACTTACATCGACGTGCGTGTGGCCCGAATTTTTCCGATGGCCGATTCCCAGAGGCATACGGTGGTGGTCAAATTTGACCTGCCCTCGGGTGTGCCAGGTGGCCCCGGTATGTACGCTGAGGTCATGATACCTGACGTTAATACACCGATTACAGACATGCCAAAAATTCCTAAGTCAGCAGTTATTAGACGTGGCAGCCTGCCTGCGGTGTTTGTGCTGAATCATGAAGGTCTTGCGGAGATGCGATTGGTACGACTGGGTGATGAAATTGACAATGAATATATTGCGGTCCTGTCAGGAGTTCTTCCTGGCGAACAAATTTTTGCTTTTCCCTCTCCTCGCATTAGATCAGGCGACCGACCTGACCTTTCAAGATAAAAATATTGTAGACAAAATATTTTTCAAATCAGGCTGAATAATAATGTCGAATGAAATAGAAGAAAATATGCAGGAAAATGGTGACCTGCAACTGGATGAAGCGAATCTTGGAATCGCCGGACGCATAGCTCGCCAGTTTATTAATTCCCCCGTTACTCCTCTGTTAATGTTTGCCTTTCTTGGTATCGGCGTACTGGGTTTGTTATTTACACCACGTCAGGAAGATCCGCAGATTTCCGTGCCCATGGTGGATATTTTCTTCAAATACCCCGGTGCTTCTGCCGAGCAGGTAGCCAGCCTGGCGGTTAATCCGCTAGAGCGTATGATCAGTGAAGTGCCCGGCATACGGCACGTTTATTCTGCCAGTGCGCGTGGCCAGGGCATGGTTACCGCGCGTTTTAAAGTGGGTGAGGATTTTGGTGAGTCAATCGTAAAAGTCCATGACAAGTTACAGTCGAATCTGGATAAGATTCCACCAGGCGTTTCAATGCCGTTGGTTAAGCCGGTGGGCACCGATGACGTGCCTGTAGTTACCGTGACGCTGTGGTCAAAAGATGAAGGTATTGATGATTCGATGTTGCGCACGTTGGCACTGGATGTGTTGCAACGGTTAAAAGAGGTGCCTAATTCAGGTAGAGGCTTTATTGTTGGCGGGCGAGCGGAACAAATTCGTGTGGAAGTCTCCCCGGAACGCCTGAGTGGTTTTGGCATTAGCGTGGAAGATGTCGCCAATACGATTAAAACGGCCAACGCTGAACAGTCTGCAGGCCAGGTTGAGGGTGACAATAGTAGCTTTAATGTTTATACCGGCGCTTTTCTGAAAAATGCACAGGATATTTCAAATCTGGTGGTAGCTATTAGAAAGGGTTCGCCTGTCTATGTGCGTGATGTGGCCTGGGTCTATCAGGTGCCGGAAGAAACCAGCAAGATGGTGGCGTACTCAACCGGTCTGGCACACGATGGTTCATCACCTGAGACTATTGACTCTCCTGCGGTGACCATTGCGGTGGCGAAAAAAATTGGTACCAATGGTGTAAGTGTCGCCAATCAATTATTGAAAAAACTTGATTCATTAAAAGGGCATCTTATTCCTGATAATGTTCAGGTGAGCATTACGCGTAACTACGGTAAAACTGCCAATGACAAGGTGAACGAGCTGCTGCTGGCCCTGTTTGAGGCCACGATAGCGGTCAGTGTGTTGTGCCTTGTTGGTCTGGGTCTGCGTGCGGCTTCGGTCGTTATCTTTATTATTCCGCTGGTTATTTTGATGACGGTATGGTCGGCCTGGTTCCTCGATTACACCATCGACCGCGTGAGTTTATTTGCCATGGTCTTTACCATCGGTATCCTGGTCGACGATGCTACCGTAGTTGTCGAAAACATATTCAGGCGCTGGCTTAAAGCCGGTAAGACGACCACCAATATTGCGATTGATGCGGTGCGTGAAGTCGGTAACCCGACCATACTGGCTACGCTTGCTATTGTCGCAGCCTTGCTGGCGATGGGTTTTGTGAGTGGTTTGATGGGGCCTTATATGCGCCCGATTCCGGTGCTGGGTTCTGCCGCCATGATGCTTTCATTGTTTGCCGCTTTTATTTTTGTGCCCTGGTTTGCGATGCGGGTTCGGCCACAACTGGGTGCGCTGGAAAAAGCGGAAAAACGAGAGAAAAAAATTACTGAATGGATTGGCAAGTTTTATGACCCCTGCATGAACCCGCTGGTCAATAGCAAACCCATCGGTTATGCCTTTCTGTTTTTGTTGATCGGTGCAACATTTGTTGCCTGCTCATTATTTTATACCCAGGCGGTAACGGTGAAGATGTTGCCGTTTGATAATAAGCCCGAGTTTAATGTGATTGTGAATATGCCGGATGGTACCGCCATGCCGGTGACCGCTAATGTAACAACGCAGATTGCAGCAAAACTACGCGAGTTGCCCGAAGTTACCTCACTACAGACTTATGTGGGTACGGCATCACCGTTTAACTTTAATGGCATGGTGCGCCATTATTATTTAAGGCAGGAGCCCTGGCAGGCGGACATTCAGGTCATGTTACTCGACAAGGATGACCGTGAGCGCGCCAGTCATGAAATTGCGGTCAATGCTCGTGAGCTGATAAAAGATCTTGCGCAGGATCTGGGGGCGACTATCCAGATTATCGAGATGCCACCCGGGCCACCTGTGTTGCAAACAGTGGTAACGGAAATATACGGGCCTGATGCAGAAACGCGCCGTCGGGTTGCTCACGATATGACTGAAATATTCAGGGAAGCCGAAGGCGTGACGGATGTCGATAATTACATGTCAGATGCTCATGATTACTGGCGCTTTGAGGTGGATATCGAAAAGGCCGTGCGTCGTGGGATTTCTGTTGATGCAATTAATCGTAATCTGTCCATGGTGATGGGCGGGTATCAGATTGGTGATGTAAAAAAAGGCGTGGTACTGG
>JAPHSZ010000233.1 GCA_026196545.1 Gammaproteobacteria bacterium | reverse complement strand
TGATGCAGCAGGCCGGTAATCAGGAACAGGCCGCTGGAAATAACCACAAAGTTGAGCAGCTGGAAAACGGCGCCCTGCAGTCCCTGTTGCGTGAAGGCTGAAATACCCAGCAGCACCAGCCCGACATGACTAATGCTGGAGAAAGCCAGCATGCGCCGGAGATTGGTCTGCGCCATGGCCATGACCGCGCCATAAAGCACACCGACGGCGCCCAGTGAAGCCAGCAGCCAGGCAAATTCCTGGGCCGCTTCAGGCGCTAACGGCACCACATAACGGATCACACCGTAGACGCCCAACTTCAGGCCCACAATGGTGGCGGTTACCGACACCGGCCCCTGCATCGCCATCAGGGGCAGCCAGGTATGCAGCGGTACAATCGGTATCTTGAACGCAAAGCCCAGCATCAACAGCAGGAAGACCTGTTTCTGGGTTTCCAGCGACAATGGCGTCTTCAGCCATTCCAGGTAATCAAAAGTCAGCCCTGCCGGGAAATGACCAACCGCTTCAGCGTGGCTGAAAGCCAGCAGTACAAAACCAAAAATCAGCGGAATGCCACCGGCCAGCATGAACAGGGTGTACTTGACCGCGGCAAAACGGCGGTTGGGGCCCATGCCCCAGAAACTGACCAGGAAGTAAATCGGGATCAGGGTCATTTCCCAGAACAACATGAACAGGATGCCATCAAGTGCACAGAAAATACCCAGCGTAGCGCTTTCCAGCAGCAGCAGTAGCGAAAAGTACAGCCGTTGCATATGCACCACAGAACGCCATGAACTCAGGATAACGCCGATAAACAGGATCACGGTCAATGGCAGGAACAGCACCGATATGCCATCCACGCCCACCTGGTACTGTGCATTAATCGAGGGGATCCAGTCCGCCCGCTCGACCAGCTGGAAACCGGCAACACTCGCATCAAACTTGAACAGCACCACCAGTGAAAGCAGCAGGTCGGTCATCGCCGTCACCAGCGCTATCCAGCGTGCATGTGCCGCATTAGGCCACAGCCATATCAGGGCACCGCCGACGGGCAGCGTAATAATCAACAGGCTTAATAATGGAAAATTCGCTTCTGTCATATTTTTTTACTAATGTGTCGCCGGAACAGAATAAAGCTCGTTGAGCGGCTCGAGTGAATTGTCGATCAAATCGAGCCACAGCTCGGTATAAAAACCGAGAAACAGCAGTACAACAATGATGATACCGGCAATAAATATTTCGGTGCTCAGCGTGGCCGTTGCCTTGACTCGCAAACTGGTGTTTTCTGTCTGCGACAGAAAGACACGCTGAAATGCCCAGAGCAGGAAACCTGCCGCCATCACGTTACCCAGTGCGGCGCCGATGGTAACGACGGTACCAAAACTTTCAATTGAACCTTCCATCACCAGATGCGCGGCATCGAAACCGGGCGTGCCGGGCATGCCGACAATGGCCAGACCGGCGACCAGAAACGCGATGCCGACCACCGGCATGTGGTCAAAAAGCCCGCCCAGCTGTGATAGCCGGGTGGTGCCGGTGCGCTGGTATATCAGGCCGGTCATGAAGAACAGGCCGGCAATCGCCAGCCCGAAGTTGATCGTCAGTAGCGTACTGCCCTGGAATGCCATTGGATTCAGGCTCAGCAAACCGATCATGACAATGCCGGTATGGCTAATCACCGCATAGGCCAGCAGCCGACGTAGATTGTCCTGCATCATCGCCAGCAGCGCTGCGTACAGAATACCCGTCACTGCCAGCACCAGTAAAAAAGTCTGCCATTCCATTACCGCATCAGGCAACAACGGATAGACAAACCGCAGGATGCCGTAAATACCCGTCTTAAGCCCCAGCAACAGAATCGGCGCGACTGCAATCGTGCCGTGTTCAACCGCGAGCGGCAGCCAGCCATGCAGTGGGAACAGCGGCACACGCACCGCCAGCCCGTAGAACAGCAGGAAGAAAATCCAGCTCTGGTAGACCGGCAAAATAACGCTGTCCTTCAGGTCGAGCAAATCAAACGACCAGACATCATTCACCTCGGCATACTGCCAGCCCAGCAACAGTGTGCCGACCATCATCAGCAGCAGGCCACTGCCCATGAACTGCAGGTAACGCGTGAAAGCAGTGTCCTTATTGGGCGATGTTGCCCAGCGCCACAATAGATAACCGAGCAATATGAACTGTAAAAATGAGATCAATACGAACCATAACAGGTTCAGGGTAACGAACATCGCCACCAGACAGACCTGTACGCCAAGCACCACCGTCTGAAACCTATTCTGCGGATTGAGCCCGCGAATAGATCCATAAAACGAAACAATCAGGATCAGGAAATTGGTCAGCAGTAGAAACAGGACCGAGATGCCATCGACTGCGGCGTGGTAATCCAGGGGCCCATATAAATTAATAAACTCAGCAAACTGGAAGGCTGTAATATTCTGGTCAAATTGCAGGTACAGATAAATCGCCAGCAGCATTTCTACTGCGGTGACGGTAATTGCAGAAACCGTTGCACAGCGATTGCCGACAAAACGTGCGACCAGCAGCCCGGCAATCGGCAGCAACTGCATTATTGCCAGTATCGGGAAAGCTATTTGTGTGTCCCAGGCCAGTTCCTGCATCATGACACCACCATCAGGGTCAGCAGAATAATCAGCCACAGATAGCGCGGCCGGCTAAACAGGTAGTCAATTCGGATTAGATAGGCGCCGAGTGTCTGTATGACATTGATCAGACCATCACCACTGCCCTTGAGCACCAGTGATTCTTCAAACCAGTACAGTACGTTGGCTATTTTTTCCATCAGCGCCCCCATGACACCGCGCCCGGCAATCACCGAAACTTCCGGATTGACCAGGCCGCGTTTGCGCTCTTCATAATCGGTGAGCGAAGAAATGGCATCTATCTGCCCGGGCAGGCCGACCATTCGGTTGACGACGCGCTCATCAAAATGATTCAGGTCCTGTGCCAGCAAGGTCGTCGGCTTGACCGCTATCCAGTCAATAATATTATCCAGCCACATTCTCTGTAAGGCCGCATTGAACAGGTAGCGCTGTTTTTGCAGCCACCTGGAAACGGGGCGCGGCTTGCGATTGACCAGCGTCAGATAAGCAGGCGCACTCAGCATCTGATAGATACGCCAGCTGGCATGCGCCGCAAGATGGAATGTGACCAGTGCATACCAGCCAAAGCCGATACAGGTCAGCATCAGGCCGGTCTGTGTCAGCGATGAAAAGATCAGTGCGGTTTTTAGATCGGTCTGTACCAGGCCACCGAGCCAGCCATAAATAATAGTCATGACACCCAGCATGATCAGGATAATCTGCATGGCATGGCTGGTATCAATCACCGGTGCAATACGCAGCAGAAGGAAAATACCGACGTGTGCTGTCAGTGCGCTATAGAAAATGGCACTGGAGGGCGTTGGCCCCTCAAGCGCACGCGTAATCCATGAACAGAAAGGAAACAGTGCAGACTTCACCAGCGCCGCCAGGATAAAGCCACCCAGCACGGAAAAACGTTGCGACGCATCCAGCGCAACCAGTTCTTCGTTCATGCTGCCCCAGTCACTGCCGCTGGCCCAATAAAAGCTCAGCACAATAGCCATCAGGAAACCCACATCACCCAGACGGTTGGTGATAAAAACCCGGGTCGCATTCGCTGTCGCCGTAGGGCGATCATAGGCGTAGGCAATCAGCAGGTAAGAACTCAGGCCGGCCAGTTCCCAGCCGAGAAACGCCGTGATTGCATTACCGGACAGCACAATCAGTAACATGGCCGCGGTGTATATATTGAGCACCATGAAGAAACGAAAGTAACCTTTTTCACGGTGCAGATAATTGATCGAAAACCGTTGGGTAACAAACAACAGCAGTGCAAACAGGCTACCGATACTCAGAGCCAGCGTATCCAGAGACAACACGATTTTAATACTGAGCTGGCCGCTGTGAAACCAGTCCAGCAGGTTTAGCGAAGTCGGCAGTTGCCCGGGTTGCAACCAGCTAAAAACCAACAGGCCGACAACCGAAAAAAAACTCAGCAATACAGCCGTTGTAGACAGTCTGCCCGCCAGTCGCTCTGAAGATTCATCCTGAAAATAATTAAACAAAACCCCAAACGCAATCACCATCACCACAGTCAGTGGCGCAGCAATGATTAGGCTAGCAACAAAATTAAGCACCGGCTGCCTCCATCGATTGCTTTAACTCCAGAAGCGCGGGTGACAAATGGTCTCGCTGCCCCTGATAGTGTTCAACCGAATATTTAACCATCGCCAGTTCCTGCTCATCCCCATCCCAGGGTACAAAGCCTTTGCCAGCGACGAAGAAACTGATAGCACCATCATCCGGGTCAATCGCGGCCAGCTGTATCCAGCGCTTGCCGACCAGCTCCTGGATCACCGGCTGGTGCTGATAGATTGCACCAAGTATTTCTGTTTTCGCTTCCACCATCACCAGCAGGCGCATAGCTTCGTGGATCTCGATCATCTGCACCGGCAAGCCGGTGCGCAGGTCAGAACTGGCGCCTTCCATGACCCCGAACAGGCCGGTCAGGTTGTGCATGATCTTGGTGCCACAGCCGTATTTTTCATTGTTGACTGTGGAGAAATAATATTCCAGGTTGATACCGGCACCGACCGGACCCGCATTCAGCAGGATGTTCTCAACAATTTTGCCTTCTGGATCCGTCGATGGATCGTAGGAAATAAGGAAAGCACGGCGATCAAAAAATGCACCCTGGCTAAGCGAACGCCGGCCGATAAAGGCGGTGGCATTAGTGGCATGACCCAGCTCAGGTCTTGCCTGACTGAAATCATAAGAACGTGCCACCACGTGCGCCAGCGCCGCGTCATTATCCATCTTCGTCGATGCCGACATGAAACGGCGGCTGCGTTCGTGTGCTGACAGCCGGCACGCCTGATCCAGTTTTTCATTGACCATTTGCCAGGCCTGAGACTGTGCATCGCTCAACTGGTCCATGTCGTACCACTCGATCACTTCATCACAGGTATTGTGTTCCGCACCGAGGAAAACCGTGTCCTGCGGAATATCCAGGCCACGCTGTTGCAGCCGCTCGCGTATCTCCGGGCGATTGGCCATGGCTGCAAAAATGCGGGCATTCGGGCCACCGTGACGGCCACTGCAGGCACCACAGTCGTAAGCTGCCATGTGCGGGTTGTTCTGGCTCGATGAACCGTGCCCCATCATAATGACAAAAGGCGCATAACCGGTAACCAGGCCGATGGTGCGCAGGAAATTCTCCACCCGATCCGCCTGTTCTTCATCGGTAAAGCCGTGTCGTGGGTGTTCAATCGTGGCTGGCTCATCGCTCTGCGCATTGATCTGCACCTGCGTGTTCACCGGCGTATCTATAAGATCGCGATTGCTTTGCAGCCACCTGCCGAAGCGACCGGGGAACAGGATTTTGCTGACAAGGGTCAGCAATGCAAACGGCCCGCTCAGGCCGATGACCAAACCCGTGGTCAGTACATTGCGCCTGGTTTCAAAATGCAGCAGGTCCTTGATCCACAGTCTCAGGTTACGGCGTTTTATATGCGTCTGCTCAATATCCTGCTGATCCTGTTGTGCATGCTCATGTACCGCGTGCACCGGCGTGACTACGACAGGGCACAGCGGTGTGTCGCTGGCCTCATCCAGCCCCCGCCAGTTTACGGCCACACCAAAAAAACCGGCGGCACCGAGGGTTTCGATGCTCGGCTCGATATCCTCCAGATGACGACGAATACCCTCTTCCCGCTCATCCATGCAGAAGGTGATCTGTGCGCTGGGTCTTGCCTCACGCGTGCGCCAGCGACCACGGCCATTGTTCTGCCTGACCACATTAAAGATCTTTTCCCGATAATTGCGCTCATAGGCCTGTAGCCACAGGAAGCCGCCGCGCTCACCCTGCGCCAGATCCAGGCAGGCAAAAATCTTTTCCAGCTGCGCATCATCAAGCTCGCGGATAAAAGCCCCCGGCAGTGACAGATGCTGTGACAGGCGGAACAGGCTCCATGCACTACCGTGAATACTGTAACCCCTGGGCTGGTCAGCAGCCGGGCTGTTCTGCCAGGTCCAGATCATGTCGGCCAGGTCAATCCAGTCGTGGTAAACATTGGTATTCGAATACTGGCGCTGCACCAGCCTGTGGGCGCGGGTGATCAAATATTCCGGCAGGTGTGAGTTGAACAGGGCATGGCGCACGAGATATTCGGAACGGTGTTTACTGAAATACCAGCGGAACATATCCTGGGAGGCCTCGAGCTGCCATACCCGGCCGCACAGGCGCTGCGCAAACAGGCGCTCCAGCACCAGGCAAACCGCAAGATAATCGACCATGCTGATGTTCGGTGCATCTGAATTGTTGGCATGCCACAGGAACATGCCTGCCCAGCCCGGCAGCTCCAGCGCGATACGCTCGATATATTGCGCCCATTTTTCCTGAGGCACACCGCTACGGCGTAGCTCGAATATCATGGTGTCCAGTGGATCATCGGACAGGCCATCGAGGGTATCGTGCCAGTCGCGCAGGTCTTCAAAGACTGAAGTCAGGTCATATTTGGCAATAACCCGCCAGGTATTATAAAAGCCCTTGCTGTGATCAATATACGGCCACGATGCCATACCGTCATCAAGGAACAGCCCAACGTGGCGGATGATGACCGGACGAAGGTCATTGAGGATATCTTCACCGGTAATGGATTTTAGGAAATCACCAAGCGTGTATTCAGCGCCGATGCTATCGAGCTGCTGCGACAGCAGGCGCTCACCTTTTTTGCGTACCAGATGGTGCATCAGCACCTGGTAGTTATCATCGCCCTGTTCCGCCTGCGCCAGATCATTGATCATCGATTCGGCACGACTCGCAGACAGGTCAGTCATATCTTCCGGGTGAATAATAAAATGTTCGAGATCCAGTTTCTGTAAACACGCGCTCCACAGGTCTTCAATGATCTCCGCTTCGCCTGTCAGGCCATGCCGGCCCGCTGCCTCGATTGTTTTTTTGCGTTGTGGCTCACTAATATCCTGCTGGAAACTGGACAGGATATTTTTTTCTTCAATCAGCCAGTGCAGCTGACTATGGGTCAGCGACTTAAAATCGTATAACAGGCCAGCACGATAAACCTGTTTTTTGCTGAGCTCGACACCCTCTATGCTGGCGATAACCTCATCGCTGGACAGGCTTTCATCTTCATCGAGCACGCTATCGATATCACTGCCGTCAATGCGTCCGGCCTGAAAATATTCACGGTACTTTTCATGCGGCAGAAAACCTTTTGCACCCGTAACCCTGCGAGATTCGGCAATCGCATCAGTGAAATCCAGATGCTGGAATCCGTGCAGGGTATTGTGATGCACAAAGTCGCGTATCGGCGCCTGGCCGGGCAAAATATGTTCCAGATGCGCAATCGCCTCAAGTAACTCCTCGCGAATGTTCAGCTTTTTATTGTCTGGCCTGTTGGTATTCATATCAGCTAAATAATTGGCTCAGGCTGTCCACCGATGGGGTGATGTACTGCAAAATAAACGCCGGAAACACACCGAGCAAGATGATGCCGGCCGTCAACAGCCCCGCCGCCAGCATTTCAGAACCACGTAGATCCGTTACATGCTTCATGTCATCACGACTGGGCCCGGTGAACAGACGCCCGACGGTACGGATGGCATAAGCCGCACTAATCATAATGCCAAGACTCAACGCGATAATCAGCCATCCCCATTCCTCAAAGCCGCCAATGAGTATATGCAGCTCGGCGATAAAACCGGCCGTGCCGGGCATGGCCACCGCGGCGATAAAGGCAAAGATGGTGAAAAAGGCAAACCGCGGCATGGTTCTCGCCAGCGAACTGAAATCACGAATATCACGCGTCTGAGTGCGCTCATAAAGCAGGCCGATCAACAGGAACATGGCACCGGCCACCAGGCCATGCGCAACCATCTGCATGACTGCACCGGAAAAGCCGGTGATGTTCAAGGTCGCAATCCCCAGCAGCACCACGCCCATGTGGCTGACCGATGAATAGGCAATCATCTTCTTCATGTCGGTCTGGCGCCAGGCGAGCAGGCCACCATAAACCAGGCTGATCAGGGCCAGCACCATCAGCGTAGTCTGCATCTGCATCACCGCATTGGGCAGCATTTCCGCCGCCCGCAGTAAACCATAGGCCCCCATCTTCAGCAGGATACCCGACAGCAATATACTCACCGGGCTGGGTGCTTCGACATGGGCCACCGGCAGCCAGCCGTGAATCGGGAATATCGGCATTTTGACACCAAAGCCAATCAAAAAACCCAGAAAGATCAGCATTTGTTTGTGATCAGACAATGAGCCTGCAGCCCCGGCCATGTAACGCATCGAGAAACTGTGCGCCGGGAGGTTATCAAACAGCACCAGCATGGCGACCAGCAGAAACACCGAACCGCCGAAGGTGTAGAGCACAAAGTTGAGCGCTGCCCCGTGGCGCTGCTTGCCACCCCAGCGATCGATAAGGAAAAACAGCGGGATCAGCGTCAGCTCCCAGAACACGTAAAACAGCACCCAGTCCTGTGCCATGAACACACCCAGCATGGCAGTTTCCAGCAACAGCATTAACAGGTAGTAGCCTTTGGGCTTGTCGGTAATATTGCTCGATGCCAGTATCGCAATGAAACACAGCACGCTAGCGAGCACAATCATGGATAACGATATGCCATCAATACCAACATCATAGGCTACGCCCAGGCGCGGGTTCCATTTCATGTGCTCGGTAAACTGTAGTCCGGTAGCCTGAGTATCGAACATACCAAGAACGTAGAACGACATCAGCATAGCCAGCACCGACGTGATCAGGGCAATATTACGATACAGGCGGTCTCGACCAGCCGGCAAAAAGGCAATCAATATAGATCCACATAGAGGCGTGATCAATAGTCCTGTTAGCAATTGCATAATGTCAGCATATGGACAAACTTACTTCTTATGGTATCGCCATAAATAAGGCCGTGAAAAAAATTCAGCAGCACACCAGTACAATAGAATAATCTGCTGACACTAAGGCGATAAATTATACATTAATATATACAATATCGAGTATTGCACCTAATGTTTTTTAATTTACAATCCTTACGATTAAGCTTATCAGATAATTTTTTTCAATATATCTTGTTACAACATCTGGATAAAACCATGCTGAACATTTCAGAACCAAACCCATCAGTTAAATCTAACACCGCGCTATGGCAACTCGGTTTTCGGCCTTTTTTTCTGGCGGCTGCCATCTTTTCTACGCTTGCCATGATGCTATGGATGGGGATTTATGTATTTAAATGGCCCATGCCGCTACTCGATATCAACCCGATAACCTGGCACGCCCATGAGATGTTGTTTGGGTATGCACTCGCTGTCATCGCCGGCTTTTTACTGACCGCCGTAAAAAACTGGACGGGACAGCAGACCATTAATGGCTCGGTACTCATCGCATTATTTTCAGTCTGGCTAATTGCACGGCTTTTGCCCATTCTAAATATTGGCACAATTGGCCTTGTCGCCATGCTCGACTGTGCATTCATACTGGCCACTGCCTTTGCCGTGGCTGCCCCTATTATGAAAGTAGAGCAATGGTCTCAGACTGGAATTCTTGCCATCCTGTTTCTGATGTTCGTGGCCAACTCTTTTTACTACGCCGGCCTGCTTGATCTGGTCGACGATGGAGAACGCATTGGCATCTATTCCTGTCTCTACCTGATACTCACCATTATCTTTGTCATGGGCAGGCGCGTGATTCCTTTCTTCATCGAACGAGGCGTAGATGTACGCGTCAGCCTGACCAACAGAAAATGGCTGGACACCAGCAGCATGGTTTTACTGATAGCGCTATGGATCAGCGATGTGGTTTTTACCCAAACAAAAATAGCCGGCACACTGGCAGGCATTCTATTTGTGCTACACACCATTCGCTCTTATGACTGGCACACCAAAGCCCTGTGGAAATCATCCATGCTCTGGGTGTTATACCTTGCCTACCTGTTCCTGACACTGGGCTTTGCACTCAAAGCCGCTTCTGCATGGCTCGGCGTCTCACCCTTTATTGCCGTGCACGCATTCACCGCGGGCGGCATCGGCATTTTAACTATCGGCATGATGTCACGCGTTAGCCTCGGTCATACCGGTCGCAATGTACAACAGCCACCGCGTGGACTATCGATTGCATTTTCTCTGTTGCTGATTGGCGCTATTGTCCGCGTTATTCTGCCGCTGCTATTACCATCACAATACAGCAGCTGGGTAGCCCTCTCACAGCTACTCTGGATTGCGGGTTTTGGTCTTTTTGTTATCCTGTTCGCACCTATTTTGATCAGGCCGCGCATTGATGGTCAGCCGGGATAATATAATTTAACAATAACAATTAAAGAGAGCACACATGCTAAAAGTTAACGAATATTTTGACGGCAACATAAAATCCATCGCCTTCAAAACCGAGACCCTGCCTGCGACCGTAGGCGTTATGCTGCCGGGTGACTACGTCTTCAATACTGCTGACAAAGAAGATATGACCATTGTTAGTGGCGCGCTCACCATTAAACTCGCCGGTGAAAATGAATTTACCACTTACAGGGCCGGTGAATCTTTCGAGGTCGAGGCCAACAGTACTTTTGATGTAAAAGTAGAAACCGAAACGGCTTATCTTTGCCTGTATGGCTAAAGCCGTAATCTGTCGTGTTAAGGATCAGCAACAGCGTTAGCATTGATGACAGCGAAATAGAACTCAGCGCCATCCGCTCACAGGGTGCGGGTGGGCAGAACGTCAACAAGGTATCAACTGCGATTCATTTACGTTTTGATATCAACGCCTCATCGCTGCCCGAGATTTATAAACAACGCCTGCTGGCTCTAAAAGATCATCGCATCAGCAAAGAGGGCATCGTGGTTATCAAGGCACAACAGAGCCGCAGCCAGGAAAAAAATAAGGTCGTCGCACTGAATCGACTCCAGGCCTTGATACAAAAAGTCTCGGTCACGCCAAAGAAGCGCCGACCAACCAAACCAAGCAAGGCCTCAAAAAAAAGGCGTCTGGACAGTAAAACAAAACGCGGCAAGACCAAGAACCTGCGCAGGAAAGTTTTTGATTAACCAAAGGTATCCATGGTGATACTGTCGTACCAGCCCCTGGCATAACGCGCTTCGCGCAGGCGATACGCAGCATCAGCATCCAGCGGGCTGACTCCACCACCGGTTTTGTAAATCCCCTTCTCCTTGCTATGCCGATAAACCGCTGCCACGGAAATACCATAATCTGGTGACACCAGGCTGTAACAGGTGTTTACATAAGAAGGGTCAGGCATAGCCACCCCTCTTAGCGATGAGACGATGGCCGCGGCACACACCTTGCCCTGACTATTGGCAGCAAAACCGGACTTGGGCATGGCGCCTGCCACACTGGCATCACCAATTACATATACATCCTTGTGGATCTTAGATTCAAATGTGCGTTGATCGACATCACACCAGCCGTCATTGTTGGTCAGGCCTGAACGATGCGCAATCACCCCGGCCTTTTGCGGCGGAATAAAATTCACCACATCAGCCATATGTGCATCGCCAAATGCTGCGTACAGGCTCCGCGCTGCAACATCAATTTCATCAATGCGCCCACCGTTGCTGCCCGCTACCCATTCAACCATGCCAGGATAAAGTTCTTTCCAGCCCTGCATAAACAGCGCCTGCTTGGAAAATTTGTCCTTGGCATCAAGCACCAGAATTTTTGATCTGGGCTTGTGCTGTTTCAAATAATGCGCAATCAAACTGACACGTTCATAGGGCCCCGGTGGACAGCGAAAAGGATTATCCGGTGGTGCCACAATCACCACACCACCATTGCGCATGGCAGTAAGCTGCCTGCGCAGCAGTGTGGTCTGCGCCCCCCCCTGCCAGGCATGAGGAATGAGCTCCGCATCAGACACCTGCATGCCTTCGATCTCATCCCACTTAAAATCAATACCAGGTGAAAGCACCAGCCGGTCATAGCCCAGCACCCTGCCATCTTCGAGCGTGAGCTTCTTTGCTACTGCATCGACATCCTGCACCCGCGCATGCACAACCTTAACACCTCGATCAGTCTGTGCGCTGTAACCATAGCTGATGCTGTCCATGGTCTGCATGCCACTGATCACCATATTACTGAACGGACAGGTCACAAATCGCTTTGCCGAATCGATCAGGGTGATATCCAGCGTTCCGTCAAAACTACGCAAGTATTTGGCGCAGGTGGAACCACCGAAGCCACCACCGACTATCACTACTCTGGCCGATGCGGTTTTTCGGCAGCTGGTCAGCAAGCTGCTTGCTGACAGCAAAGCGCCGGTGCCAGCCATGAGCTTGATGAATTTCCTGCGACTGTAATTATTCATGATTAATACCTAAGGCAGGGTCGAAAAATAATCAGCGATGAGCTGGATCTCTTCATCGCTATAACCGGTAGCATGCCGCCCCATCACCGTTGCTGAGCGCCTGCCTTCACGAAATTCAAGCAGTGCCTGAGAAATAAACCGGGAAGACTTGCCATTGATGGCCGGGATCTCACCCGGACTTTTGCCATGGGTACCGTGGCAGGCCGCACAGGAGTTGCTCAACATCACGGCACGGGTAATCTCTACAGCTAAAACCTCGCCGATAAAACAGAAATAAAGTATAAGAAATATCAGAATACGTTTCATAAACCACACCAGATAATGTTGAACTATATCTTTATAATTGTGCTGATAGCATAAACAGGAATATTGATCAGCATCAAGCTTATTGAGAGTATGTTAAAACAGTCATAGCATGGTAATGTTATGGCTATCATTCAACAATAAGCAATGATTTTATGGATTTTGGTTTTACCCACCTGTTAACACTGTTAGGCTCGCTTGGGCTGTTTCTCTACGGCATGAAAGTCATGAGTGATTCTCTCATGATACTTGCAGGCAACAAGATGCGCAGTATTCTTGCCAGCACCACGTCCAACCGTTTTTTTGCCCTGCTGACTGGTTTTCTTATCACCGCCGCCATTCAGTCTTCTTCGGCCACCACCCTGATGGTGGTCAGCTTCGTCAACGCCAGTTTGCTCACACTAACCGAGGCGGTTGGCGTCATCATGGGTGCCAATATCGGCACTACAGTTACCGCCTGGCTGATTACTATTCTCGGTTTTAAGATAAAAATGAGTGCGGTCGCATTGCCGATGGTGGGCGCCGGTTTTTTGCTAACGATTTCAAAGAATGAAAAGAGTCGGCAGTGGGGGCAATTTATCATTGGCTTTGCCGTGCTCTTTATCGGCCTGCAGTTCCTCCAGGACTCGGTACCCAATATTGGCAGCAACCCGGAGTTTCTTTCTTTCCTGACCCAGTACACATCCAACGGTTATCTCTCTGTCCTGTTGTTCATTATAATCGGCACAATTCTCACGCTAATCATACAGTCCTCAAGTGCGGCCATGGCCCTGACCCTGTTAATGTGTTACGAGGGCTGGATCCCGTTTGATATGGCTGCCGCTATGGTCGTTGGCCAGAACATTGGCACAACCATCACCGCAAACATTGCAGCCATCGTAGGCAACTACCACGCCAAACGGGCCGCAAGGGCACACCTTATTTTCAACATCATCGGTGCCGCCTGGGTAATCGTATTGTTCTACCCTTTTATTAATTTCGTCGCTGACATGGTTGAGCGGGCAGAAGGCATATCACCCATGGCCGACACGATAGCGGCACCACTGGCACTCTCGATCTTCCATACCAGCTTTAACATTATCAATGCAGTCGTGCTGGTTGGCTTTATTACCTCCATCGTTAACCTGGCCGTGCGCGTGGTACCGGCGGTTGAGGAAAAGGCCATTCAAATCGACCAGCCACGGTTTTTGACAGAATCATCATTAAAATACATTCAAACCGGTATCAAGGCGCTGACCGATGAATCGGTACGGCTAATGGAAAATGCCGCCTACAAAGTTTTTGCTCACGGCCTCGGCGTTCACCGGCACGAGCTTGAGTCTGATCTGGACATCCACAAGCTGCTCGATATCTCACCCAAGACCATCAAGATTGATATTGATCTGGTGTATACCACCCAGATAAAAATCATCTATAGCCGCATCCTCGACTATGCCACCAGGCTACAAAAACTGACTGAGCTAACGCATGAACAAATTGAGACCATTCGCAACATCCTCGTTGCTGACCGGTTGCTGGTACAGCTGGTAAAACGCATGAAGCCATTGCAGGACAACCTCGAACGCTACATGAGCTCCGATAACGAAACCCTACGCCGAGAATACAATGTACTAAGACGTCGAATCCTCAAGGTAGTACGTGAGATCAAACGCATCGGCCCCGCCGAGAACCTGGCCGAACACCTGGATAAAATTGAAAAACAGCGAAGCAAGGCCGAGCAAATGGATGTACTGCTAACCGGCCACGTAGAAGAATTGCTGGCTGGGGGCGAAATCACCGATGAGATGGCCAGTTCCCTGATCAATGATAGCGCCAATGCAGCCAGGATAACCAATGGCCTGATCGATATCGCGCTAATTCTTTACAAACCTGAAGATGAAATTATCGACAACATTGATGACAGAAACGCTGAAGAATACCACGCATAATAATTTATGTAGAATTTAACCAGCCTTACTTTTTATCTTTCTGGCATTCAGGACAATTAAAGTAAGCCTGCCCTGCATGATAATCTTTCTCTATCAAGCTTCCACACTGATAACAGGCCAAACCGTCCCGCCTGAAAACATAAAACCGGGCATCTTCAAAACTTTCTCCCTGCCTCATTAATTGTTGAGCACGATCAGTCTGGTTGGTTACACCACCCGTTTGGTAAGACTGGCGCGGCAGTTTAATTATCGCCTTAGCCAGCAATGATAATTGCTCTTCATTTAAATCACACGCACGCACTTTCGGATGCAGGCCAGAATAAAATAATATTTCACAACGAAGATAATTACCCAGGCCGGCGACAAAAGCCTGATCGGTCAGCACACCACCCAGTTGGCGGTTGTTAAATTTTACTGAAGTCAAACGGTCTACGATATGCTTTACCGTAGTTAATTTATTCAACACATCTGGCCCCAGCTTGTTGATAAATGGGTGCTGCAAAACTTCATCATTGGTAAGCACAGCAATATCAGAGGCACTGTACAAAAGAGCAGAACGCCCCTGACAATCTATCGCCATACGCAGCTGACGATTACTATCCGGGTATTCATCTGTATCACAGAAAACCCAACGGCCATACAGTTGATTATGGCTATAGATATTTAAATCATCCCCACGCACATCCAGACGGGTCACTATGGCCTTGCCATAGGTTTTAATATTTTTAATCTTCGAGCCGGTTAAACGATCCTGCCAGCGATTTAATGAATCAAGGCCAAAAAAAATCCGATCAATGGTTCGGCCCGCCACCTGTTCTTCCAGCTTATCTGCAAGCCGTCTTATTTCTGGCCCTTCAGGCATTATATTTCAAGCTGCTCATTACGACTTAAATTAGTTATATTAGCAGGACATCGTCAACCATAAATACAGTATTTGAGTCAATAGACCGCACTACCACTTTAATATAACCACCTTTATCAATTAAATAAAAAAGCTGGTCAATACCCGACTTTTTAAATACATCACTAAAACAAACTTTAACTGTCTTTATTATCTGCTTCCGCCTGCTGCTTTTCGATGTCTGCCCTGACCATATCCATATCCAGCTCTTTGGCCTTGCCCAGAATTTCTTCCAGTGCATTTTCTGGCAACATGCCGGCCTGCGAGAAAATCACGATCTTTTCGCGGAACAGCATCAGCGTTGGGATCGAACGAATCTGAAAGCTGGCCGCCAGTTCCTGCTGGTCTTCAGTGTTGATTTTGGCAAACACCACGTCATCATATTTTTCGGAAACAGTTTCGTAAATCGGTGCGAATGATTTACACGGGCCACACCACGGCGCCCAGAAATCGATCATGACGATATCATTTTCCGTGATGGTTGCTTCAAAATTGTCTTTGTCTAGTTCAACAGTAGCCACAGGTTTCTCCGGAGTGAATTAAATACATATATGGTTACGAATTATACCGCAAATTAATTTCACAGTTACAGGTTGAACGTAATCGCTATCTCGGGATAGGTATCAGAGCAGGAAACGTATATCGCTTCATCGCAGCTGAGATAAGCCTCGTGCACAATACCAATGCTGATGTAATGGCCGCCCTGACCAGAGAAATAAAACCCCGCCCTGCCGCCGGCAGAATCCAGGTCTTCAAATCCTTCAATGGTGGTTTTTCTATAGAAGGCACCGATATAGGGTTTCAGTTTCTCCTTGCGCATCATCACGTATTGAATCTGCGGACTGTATTTATTGATTGAAACCTCACCTCCCGTCCATGCCTGCCCATTAATACCCAGCTTTAAGCCATCAAGCACATAGTAGCCGATGCCTGCACCAATGATGGTGTAATTGTCATTGAAGGCCCTGCCCGAGCCCACGAGCAGCGAAACACCGATATCATCCTTCTCAAAAGGTGCACTATTAACAGGCGCAGAAAATATTACCAGCACCATTATTAAATACTGTTTCAACTTCATAAAATAATTCATGACTTCACCTACTGTTAATTTAGTTATGGCTACCGTAAAGATCCCGGTACAAACCATCTCGTCCCATCAGGTCTTCATGACGGCCTTCGTCAATAATTTTGCCCGCATCAAACACCAGCACACGATCTGCCTGCCTGACTGCGCTCAGCCGATGCGCAATAATCAGCGTGGTGCGATTCTGCAGAAATTCATGCATGGCTTCATGCAGACGAGCCTCGGTATCGGTATCCAGTGAAGACGTCGCCTCATCTAAAATCACTACTTTAGGGTCGGCCAGGATCATGCGCGCAATCGCCAGCCGCTGGCGCTGGCCGCCGGACATACGAATACCACTTCGGCCAACAATCGTATCCAGTCCCTGGGGCATTTTCTCGACCACTTCGCGCAACTGGGTAATCGCCAGTGCCTGCCAGATGACTTCATCATCGTGCTGACGCCCCAGGCACAGATTCTCACGCACGCTATCATTAAACATGGCCGGGTGCTGTAACACCGTCGCCACATTTTCCCTTACTATGTCCAGCCCTATCTGTTTCACATTGACATCATCAAAATAAAGCTCACCCGAATCAGCCGGATATAGCCCCAGAATAATCTGCACCAGGGTAGATTTACCGCCACCGCTGGCACCGACCAGTGCCACTTTCTCACCCGCAGCGATATTCAGGCTAACGCCATCCAGCACATTAAGCTCTTCACCGTAGGAAAAATAAATATCCTCAACGCGCAAAGCGACCGTGTGTTTGTCTATGAATGGATTGGCCTGGTGCTGGTAATCCGGCTCATTTTCCAGTGCCATCAGCTTGTTAATTCGATCCATTGCCGCATTCGCACCAAACAGGCTGTATTGCATGCCGAGGATTTCCTGCACTGGCGTCATCATAAACCAGAGGTAGGCGTAAACCGCAAACATTTCGCCAATGCTCAGGTCGGTGAACAAAACAAGGATCATGCTGAGCGCCCGAAACACTTCAAAGCCCATTAAGAAAATAAAAAATGAAAGCCGGCTCGCGACATCACTCTTCCAGCCAAATGCAACCATGTGTTTTTTCAGCTCACGTGCACTTCCTGTAACCCGTTGTAAATAATGCTGCTCACGATTGCTGGCGCGAATTTGCTGGATAGCATCCAGGGTTTCACTCAAGGACTGCTGAAAAACTTCAAACGCGGTGTTCTCACGCCGTTTCAGTTTTTTAACTTTTTTACCCATGACCATGGTGAAATAAATCACTACCGGATTCATGAAAATAATAAACAGCGCCAGTTGCCAGTGCATCCATAACAGCACAACGGAGATACCCACTACCGTTAATACCGCCACCAGGAATTTGCTCAGGGTGACACCGATAAAATCATCAATCGCATTGATATCGGTAACAAAATGTGAAGTCACAGCACCGGTACCCATGGTTTCATATTCCGACATGGATATTTTCTGCAACCGTGCCAGCAGGCCTGCGCGGATCCGGTAGCTGATGTCTTTTGCGATTAAGGTGAATTTTCGGGTCTGCCAGACAGCCAGCAACAGGGAGATCAGGCGCAGGATAATTGAAGCCAGCATGACCACAACAATAAACAATACCGGCCCAAGCCATGCTTCGGGAAAAATTCGCGAGATGAAACCAACTATTTCTGCCGGTTTATCCAGCAACACCTCATCGACCAGCATGGGCATCAATATAGGCACGGGCACGCTCAGCAGTGCCGCCAGAATAGCGATCATATGCGCTATCACCAGTGTCCGCTTATGCTCATTGGCCACCGATCGAATATAGGCCCAAGAATAGCGCTCCCCCGGCTTCAACTCATTTGATTGTCTGACCTGCTCTGTCATAACTGGTCCAAATCCACGATAACTTTTAGTAAAAAAGGGCATAACTTAACACCAAATCTTCCCTGACCCTAATGATTACTGTATACCAAATCGTGTAAAATTCGTCGCCATGAAAAATACTACACTTAAAGCACTTATTTTTGATGTCGATGGCACGCTGGCCGATACCGAACGCGACGGCCATCGCGTCGCCTTCAACGCCGCTTTCGATGAATATGGCATCGACTGGCACTGGGATGTTGAGCTCTATGGCAAATTGCTGGGCGTGACCGGCGGCAAGGAACGCATGCGTTACTGCGTTTCTGATTTTCTCGGCAACGATAACCTGCCGGAAGATTTCGATGAGCTGGTGCCCGAATTACACGCGGCCAAAACCCGTCACTACACCAAACTGCTTTCCACCGGTGCAATTCCACTCCGCCCCGGTGTTGAAAGGCTGCTCAATGAAGCACGCAACAAAGGCCTGAGACTGGCGGTGGCAACCACGACCACACCGGAGAATGTCTCAGCACTGCTGACCCACACGCTGGGCGAAGACTCCATGGGCTGGTTTGATGTCATCGCTGCTGGTGACATCGTCCCCGCAAAAAAACCTGCTGGTGACATTTATCACTATGCCCTGAAAGCAATGAATCTTAAACCGCAAGAATGTCTGGCCTTTGAAGACTCCCACAATGGCATTCTGGCATCTCACGATGCAGACCTGACCACGATCATCACCGTTAATGGTTACACCCAGGATGATGACTTTGATGGGGCAGCACTTGTGCTCGATAATATGGGCGAACCTGACCACGCATTCAGGGTACTGGCCGGTGATGCTTATGGTCACAGCATGATTGACTGTGAACTATTAACAAAAATTCACGATAAGCATAACGCCTGATACAAAATGATCGAACCAATACTCTATCTGGTTACCGGTGCTATAGCCGGCCTGGCCAGTGGACTATTGGGCGTCGGTGGCGGACTCATCATTGTCCCGGTTCTTTTCTTTATTTTTAGTGCACACAACCTGCTGACTGAACACATCATGCACATGGCGCTAGCCACCTCACTGGCAACTATCATCATTACCTCAATTTCATCCGCCCGCGCGCATCACAAAAAACAGGCGGTACTCTGGCCGGTTTTTTTCCTGCTGGCTCCGGGCATTTGTATAGGTGCCTGGCTGGGCGGCATCGCTGCGGGCGAAATGAGAACCGAATTCCTGAAACCTGCCTTTGGTGTTTTTGAACTGTTTGTTGCTGTGCATTTATTATCGAACAAACAAGGTCAGCAGCACGCGGTCACGCTCAGCAGAATTAAATCGAGTCTCGGCGGCTTTATCATTGGCATCGTCTCCGCCATCGTTGGCATCGGTGGCGGCACACTCACCGTGCCCTTTTTGCACTGGCACAATATTGCCATGCGCAATGCGGTCGCCACCTCAGCCGCCTGCGGCCTGCCCATTGCTGTATTCGGTGCTGCCTCATATATTTATACCGGCTGGTCGATAAACAATTTGCCTGAACAAACCCTGGGCTATGTTCACCTACCAGCTTTTGCATTCATTATTATCACCAGTTTTTTATTTGCACCCGTCGGTGCAAAACTGGCACACCGCCTACCTGAAAATACATTAAGAAAAGGGTTTGCCGTGTTCCTGATGCTGATAGGATTGAAAATGTTATTTCTTTAAAAGTACATATATTCTTCTATTCATCCCTTATTCCCCAAAATAATATAAACTACTTCTGATATAGATAAAGAAACACTAATAAAAGTCTGTCACAATCATAATGATCATGGAATCGCTAGAAGATACAAAACAACCTCAAATTGTTAATAATAAATTTTTTATTTATGCGGCCTATATCATTCTAGCCTGTGTGTTTACTGCT
>JAPHSZ010000088.1 GCA_026196545.1 Gammaproteobacteria bacterium | reverse complement strand
TGTGACTCATGAAATGGGCCATCTTCCTGAGCGCGGTGAAGAAGTCATGATTGGTCATTTCCAGTTCAAAGTTATCAGTGCCAATTCCCGTCGCATTAATAATTTACAGGTTACCGTGCAATCTGCACCTGCTCCTTCCGGCGATTAGCCTGGGTGATCTATACGGATGTTGAAGCATGCGCCCATATTAAACCTGCTCAAAAAGCTCTCGACATTTTTTTCTATTGAGTTTCGTTTCTTGCCCCTGCTAAGCCTGCTCGCGGGGGCATTGACCGCGCTGGCATTTGCACCGTTCAACCAGGTCTGGTTGATCTATCTGTTAACCGCTTTTCTGTTTTATGTCTGGTTGCAGGCCGCGCCCGGAAAAGCCCTGTTGCATGGCTGGCTGTTTGGTGTGGGTATGCAGTTCACCGGTGTTGGCTGGATCTATTTCAGCCTGCATTATCATGGTGGCAGCCCGACTTTGTTTGCACTGTTGCTGATTTTTTTTCTTTCGGCTTATTTGTCAATTTATACAGCTCTGGCAGGTTATTGCGTTAACCGGTTCTGTGTCGCCGGTAATCCGATCAAACTGCTTTTGTTGTACCCGATGGCGTGGGCCTTTTTTGAATGGTTACAGGGCATCGTCCTGACGGGCTTCTCGTGGCAACAGCTGGGCTACACGCAAATTGACTGGCCGCTATCGGGTTTTGCGCCACTCATTGGTAGCCATGGCGTGGGCCTGTTGCTGGCGATGACTTCGGGGGCGCTGGTGTTATTGCTGATTGACCCAGGCTGGCGTAAAAAATCATTATTACTGTTGTCGGGTGTCTGGCTGGCCGGGTTGCTGCTCAAACAAATAGCGTGGACTGAAGTGGCGGGTGATGAAATCAGGGTGGCACTGATTCAGGGCAATATTGAGCAAAGCCTGAAATGGAAACGCGAATCCAAAATCCCAACCCTGCAGCGGTATAAACAGCTTTCCCTTGATCAGGAGGATGTTGATCTGATCATCTGGCCGGAAACGTCGATCCCCGGTTTTCAGCACCAGTTGAGTGGTTACATTGCGGGGCTTGCCAAAGCCATGCAGGAGAAGCAAACAGATTTGCTGGCGGGTATTTTTATCAAGGATCCGGCTACCGGGCGTTATTACAACAGCCTGATTAACGTCAACGGTGGTGAGTACCGTAAGCGCCACCTGGTTCCCCTGGGGGAATATGTGCCACTGCGTTCATTGATTGAGTTTTTTAACCGGTTTATGAAAATACCGATGTCGGACATAGCTTCCGGTGATTATGACCAGCCCCTGCTGAGGGCAGCGGGCCAGCCACTGGGTGTCAGTGTCTGTTTTGAGGACGCCTTCGCCCGGGATGTGCGCAAAGATCTGCCCGAGGCAAGCCTGCTGGTCAACGTGAGTAATGATGCCTGGTTCGATGGTTCACACGAACCTTTCCAGCATCACGCGATAGCCCGTATGCGTGCGCTGGAGAGCGGGCGGTATATGTTGCGGGCGACCAATACCGGTATCTCCTCAGTCATTGGGCCGAAGGGGGAGGAGATTGCGCTCTCGCCCCAGTTTGAAACCTATGTATTGAAAGCCGGCGTATGGCCGATGCAGGGCGCGACCCCCTACATTCTATGGGGCGACTGGTTGCTGGTGCTGGGTTGCCTGGGTGTGCTGGGCAGTTTTATCTTGAAGGCGCGGTGCAGCAGTTAGTTCTTTGCCGCTTGTGCTCGCTGGAATGATGTGTTCTTACACTCCGGGCAGGGCTCGATTTCACCGGTGGTAATGAATGAAACATTGTGTCCGCACTGGGTGCAGACCAGCGTGCCGGGGCCGGTAATCTCACCACTGTGATATTCAGTGGGCTTATGGGGTGGGTTCTGAAACTGTTCCAGTTCGATACGGGTGCGGTCGGCTACCGATAGAAACAGGTCGATAATCTGGCGTTCGATCACTTCAATATCCAGCATCAGCCAGTCGCCGAGTTCGGCACTGCTTTCCATCATGTACTCGGCAGCATCATTGATGTCGCGTTTGATGTATTCACTGATTTCGTGTGCTTCTTCGATGGTGATTGCACCGAGGTGAATGGCTTCTTCTTTGGCATTATTGACGGCCTTTTGCAGCGTTAAATCGGAGGTGTCTGCGTTTTCAAAGGCTTCCCGAATATGCGCCATCATCTGATTGTAGGTTTCGATCAGGCGATTTGATGAATGGGGTTTGTTAGATGTCATGATTTCCAGTTTAAAAGTGCCATGTTTATGGGTTTATGGTTTCCTTGCCTGCATCCCTCGTGTATCCTTTCACTCCATATTTATAGCCCACAAAAGTTTGTCCTGCTGGCGCAGCCGACAAACTTTTGACTGATATCAAGAAACTTATGCAGAAAGAATATAACCCCCAGGAAATTGAATCTCAGATCCAGAAAATCTGGGATGAACAGAGTACTTTTAAGGTCGTTGAAGACGCCGATAAAGAAAAATTTTATTGCCTTGCCATGTTCCCCTATCCCAGCGGTCGCCTGCACATGGGGCACGTGCGTAATTACTCCATCGGTGATGTCATTTCCCGCTACCAGAAAATGCAGGGTAAGAATGTATTGCAACCCATGGGCTGGGATGCGTTTGGCCTGCCGGCTGAAAATGCGGCGATGAAGAACAGGGTGCCACCTGCTAAATGGACTTATGAGAATATCGACTACATGCGCAATCAGCTCAAACGTCTGGGCTTTGGTTACGACTGGGACCGTGAGCTGGCGACCTGCAGGCCCGAATATTATCGCTGGGAGCAGTGGTTGTTCACGCGTCTGTTTGAGAAGGGGTTAGCGTATAAAAAAACAGCCGCGGTGAACTGGTGCGAGAATGACAAGACCGTGCTCGCCAATGAGCAGGTCATCGATGGTCGGTGCTGGCGCTGTGATAATCTGGTCGAACGCCGTGAGATTGCGCAGTGGTTTATGAAGATTACTGATTATGCCGAAGAGTTGCTCAACGACATCGATAAGCTGGATGAGTGGCCTGAGATGGTGCGTACCATGCAGCGTAACTGGATCGGTCGTTCAGAAGGGGTAGAGCTGCAGTTTGAAGTCGAGGGCGAAGCACCGCTGACGGTTTACACCACGCGCCCGGATACCCTGATGGGCGTGACCTATGTCGCCGTGGCGGCCGAGCATCCGCTGGCGCAAAAGGCCGCTGTGAATAATCCTGAGTTGCAGGCCTTTATTGAATCCTGCAAACACTCCGGTGTGGCCGAGGCTGACATGGCGACCATGGAAAAACGTGGCATGGCGACTGGCATGATGGCCAGCCACCCGATTACCGGTGAACAGGTACCCATCTGGGTCGCCAACTTTGTACTGATCGAATATGGATCGGGCGCGGTGATGTCGGTACCGGCGCATGATGTGCGCGACCATGCCTTTGCCAAGGCTTACGATTTGCCGATCAGGGCGGTGATTGCACCGGCCGAAGGCGATGATGTTTCAGTTGAAGACGAAGCCTTTGTCGAAAAGGGTATGCTGAAAAATTCCGGAGAGTTTGATGGCCTGACCTCGCAGCAGGCGTTTGATGCCATCGCGGAAAAATTGCATGCCATGGGTAAGGGCGAGAAGCAGGTCAACTTCCGATTGCGCGACTGGGGAGTTTCGCGCCAGCGTTACTGGGGCACGCCGATCCCGATTATCAACTGTGATAGCTGTGGTGCGGTGGCGGTACCCGAAGACCAGCTGCCGGTGGTGCTGCCGGAAGATGTTGATTTTAGCGATGACGTGATTGGTTCACCGATCAAGAAAATGCCAGAGTTTTATGAAACCACCTGCCCAAAATGCGGCGGCAGGGCCGAGCGCGAAACCGATACCTTCGATACCTTCTTTGAGTCATCGTGGTACTACGCCCGTTTCACCTGTCCCGATGCAAACCAGATGCTGGATGAGCGCGCCAGATACTGGGCACCGGTTGACCAGTACATCGGCGGTGTCGAGCACGCGGTGCTGCATTTGTTGTATGCGCGCTTCTTCCACAAGCTGATGCGTGATGAAGGCCTGGTCGATACCGATGAGCCTTTCAAACGCCTGCTGACGCAGGGCATGGTGCTGAAAGACGGCACGAAGATGTCAAAATCAAAAGGCAACACGGTTGACCCGCAGGGGCTAATCGAACAGTACGGTGCTGACACCGTGCGCCTGTTCACCATGTTTGCCGCGCCACCGGACCAGTCGCTGGAGTGGGCAGATAGCGGTGTCGAAGGCGCCTCGCGGTTCCTCAAGCGCCTGTGGAAACTGGTCGAAGAAAATATTTCTGGCGATGCCGTTGCCGTTGATGCGGCATCATTGAGCGGTGAGCAAAAAGATATGCGCCGTAAGGTGCACGAGACCCTGAAAAAGGTCAGCGATGATATTGGCCGCCGGTATACCTTTAATACCGCGATTGCCGCGGTCATGGAGCTGATCAATGAGCTGGCCAAATTCAACGATGACAGTGAGCAGGGCAGGGCGATCATGCACGAGGCGATCAAGTTCGTCACCCTGATGCTGTCGCCGATCGTGCCGCACATCACGCAACAGCTGTGGCGTGATCTTGGTCACGAAGGCCTGGTTGCAGAAGCCGGCTGGCCATCGTACGATGAGGCCGCACTGGTGCAGGATGAAATCGAGATGATGATTCAGGTCAACGGCAAGCTGCGCTCCAAAATCAAGGTGCCTGCCGATGCAGATAAAGATGCGGTAGAAGCCATCGCTTTGCAGGATGAAAAAACCATCAGTAATATTGAAGGCAAAACCGTGCGCAAGGTCATTGTGGTGCCGGGGCGCCTGGTTAACCTGGTTGTTAGCTGATGACTAGTTTGAGCTATCTGCATAAAAATGTTTTTATTTTTGTGTTGATTGTTCTTGCAGGTGTGCAAAGCGCCTGCGGGTTCCATCTCAGGGGTGTACTCAGCCTACCAGATCGCATCACCCCCATGTTTGTAGATTCAGGCGATGCTGAATTGAGTCGTGACCTGGAAATGTTGTTGTCAGCCTCTGGTGAGAATGCACTGGCAACATCGAGTACTGAAGCTGAAACGGTTTTAAATATTGCCAGTGTGCAAAAGAGCCAGCGTGTTGTAGCCGTTGATTCTCGTGGTCGAGCGCGTGAGTATGAGCTGAATTATCAGTTTCGTTATGAGCTAAAAGCACAGGGTGACTCTGAAGTTATAAAAACAAACACAATCAAATTAAAAAGGGATTTGCTGTTTGACCCTGATAGTGTGCTGGCGGTTGAGCATGAAAAAGATACGATGTACGAAGATATGCGCAAGGATGCTGCGCAGGTCATGCTCAGGCAGTTGAGTGTGATCAAGCCATGAATGTCCGTCCTGATCAGCTCAAGTCAGCCATGAATAAACAGCTCTATCCCGTTTATCTGATTAGCGGTGATGAGCCACTACAGGTGATGGAAGCATCTGACCTGATTCGTTCCAGCTGCCGTGAACAGGGTTATGCCGAACGTGAGATTTTTGAAGTCGATGCCGGTTTTGAGTGGCAGGGGTTTAATGATGAAGCCGCGAGCATGTCGCTGTTTTCATCACAACGCATACTCGATGTGCGCATCCCTTCCGGCAAGTTTGGCAAGCAGGGCAGTCAGGCGATCAAGCAGTATCTGGAGCGCCCTGCTGAAGATACCGTCGTGCTAATTACCGCCGGCAAGCTGGACAAGAGTGCTAAAAATAGCGCCTGGTTCAAGGCAATCGATAAGCAGGGCATGGTGATCCAGTGCTGGCCGGTGGATAGTGATCATCTACCCGCGTGGGTGCGCCAGCGTTTTCAGCAGCGTGGTATGCAGCCGGACAATGAAGTCATTGATTACGTCTGCCAGAATGTAGAAGGTAACCTGCTGGCAGCCGCGCAGGAGATCGACAAGATATACCTGCTCGTCGGCCCCGGTGAAATTACCTTTGAAAATGTCAGCGAGGCGATTACAGAAAACTCCCGCTTCAGTGTGTTTGAACTGGTCGATACCGCGTTGAAAGGTGATGCGCCCCGTGTAGTAAAAATCCTCAACAGCCTGGCCGCAGAAGGCGTAGAACCCCTCGCCATGATCTGGGCACTGGCCAAGGAAATTCGCCTGCTGTGCCTGGCGGCAGCAGACCCATCCTCAGCCGAATATATGCTGAAACGCTCGGGTGTCTGGGGCAATCGTATGCCGTTATTCAAAGCCTGTCTTTCCCGTCACACTGAAAAATCCCTGCGTTCATTA
>JAPHSZ010000009.1 GCA_026196545.1 Gammaproteobacteria bacterium | reverse complement strand
TTGCAACCGCGTCCCAGAGCAGGGCCATCAAGCTGGCGTTGTAGGCGATTTCACATTCCTTGGCGTTGATTGCATCCTCGCCAAAGTACTTGGTGATTTCTGATGGCGCAACAATCGCTTCGGCAATAAACAGTACGCCCGGCGCTGTCACCTGGCAGCAGTCTTTCATTAACTGCAAAATCAGGTGTGCCTCACGTTCATTCTGGCAGGCACTGCCAATTTTTTTCCACAGGAAGGCAACCGCATCCAGCCGGATAATATCGGCACCCTGGTTTGACCAGAACAGAATAATATCGAGCATCTCAATGAAGACGGCCGGGTTGCTGTAGTTCAGGTCCCACTGGTAATTATTGAACACCGTCATTACCCATTTGTTCATTTTCTCATCCCAGGTGAAATTGCCCGGCGCGGTTTCCGGAAATATTTCGGGCATGGTCTCCTCGAACATGTCGGGTACTTCACGGTTATCAAACAGGTAATAATAATCCTGGTATTTTTTATCGCCATTACGGGCACGCCTTGCCCATTCGTGCTCGTCGGAGGTATGGTTGACGACAACATCCATGGTCAGCAGTATTTCGCGTTGTTTCAGTGATTCACTGAGCGCATGTAAATCTTCGTTGTTACCGATGCGCGAATCGACCCGGCGAAAATCACTGACCGCATAGCCGCCGTCACTCCTGCCATCAGGGCATTCAAGAATCGGCATGATATGGATCATGTTGACACCGAGTTCCTGAAAATAATGCAGCTTCTCTTTCAGCCCGCGCAGGTCACTGGCAAAGCCATCGGTATAGAGCGCCATGCCCACCCACTCCTGGCTGAGAAACCAGTTATGGTCCTTTTCGCGCTCGATGTCCTTGGTCTTGAGTTGCTCCGGGCGATCCATGTATTGCCGTGCCATGGTTTCAACCAGGTACAGGGCCTGGTCTTCGAAATCATCACGATTACCGTATAGCAGGTGAAACAGCGAATAGATCGCATAAAAGTTGGCACCGAGACGGGTATAGAAATGCCTGAGCTCGTGTTGCTTGATCTCAGGATTTAACTTGATCAGTATTTCATTGAGCAGGGAGTGTGAAACTTGTTCGTACATGGTGTCGCCAGGTGCCTTTGGTGTTTATATTATCGTAACGCTGCAGTGCGGTTTTTTCCAGCCAGTTACGCCGCTAAGCCCCAGGCCTTGATGAATGGCTGATAGAAGGTTTTGTCCTGGGTGGTGGCACCGCGCTGTTCAACGATGGCACTGGCAAACTGTTGCGCCCGCTCCAGGGTTTGCTGAACTGACCAGCCCTTGTACAGGCCCAATATAAGTATGCTGCTGAAGGCATCGCCGGCACCAACGGTATCAACCACATTGCTGCTGTTGTTCGGGGTTATTGAAAACCGCTGGTCTGGTGTCGCCGCAATCGCGCCGGCGTCACCCTGAGTAACAATAAGCAGCTCAATGTCCAGGCCTGAAAATAAATAATCAATTCTGGCGTTGGTGTCTTGTTGCTCGGGTGCGATTAAAGTCAGCTCATCGATGTTGAGTTTTATCCAGCGGCCATGCTGGATAATATTTTTGACCATCGGCAGCTGCCACCACGGGGGGCGAAGGTTAACGTCAATGAAAATGTTTTTGGAGCATTGCTGTTTCAGCGCCGACAGGCTGGTGGCAGCGACCGGATTTCTCAGCGCCAGTGAGCCATGGTATAAAATGCTGTTCTGCTCAATGGCCGGTATTGCCTGAGCATTGATAAAATCCCAGGCGCTATTCTCGATGATGTCATAGGCAGGTTCACCCTGTTCAATGCTGACCTTTACCATGCCGGTGGCATGGCTGGTGTCGTGTTGTAGGCCGCTGGTGTCCATGCCCCAGTCGAGCATGGCCGTGCTGACTTCCTGCCCCATGGCGTCATCACCAATGCGGGAAATAAACAGTGGTTGCAGGCCAAAGGCCTGGCAGTGCCAGGCAACATTAAACGGCGCGCCACCGAGGACACGGCTGCCATCAGGAAAACAGTCGAATAATACCTCGCCATAGATAACCGGCCGGGATAATTCGCTGGCCAATGTTGTTGCATGATTCATTGTTATTTCTCAGGCACTTTGCAGCTTTGTAAAAAATCGTAATGTTCTATCGCTTCCAGGATGCCGGCGGCGTAGGGTTGTTTCGCATAATAGACTTTATCCAGTTCGGTCAGGTCTGACAGTTCTTCATTGTGCCTGTTGGCCACCAGCACGGCGAGGGTATTGCCTCGTATCATGTCTTCATCGGCACCTGAGCCGCCGGCAACCAGGATATGGTCGAGCGGGATGTCCCACTGTTCGGCATACCAGCGCAGGGCCAGGCCCTTGGAGGCCCGTACCGGCACCACATCCAGAAACTGGCCAAAGGAAAAGACAACATTGACGGTTTGCTCGTGCTGCAATAACAGGTGCCTGATTTCCTCGACATCCGGGGCCTTGCTTTCGTCATAGTAATAACTGATTTTATAACGGCTTTGCTCAATTTTCGGTTGTCGGCGTAGACCGGGAAGTTCATCTAGAATGCTGCGCACTTTGGCAGGCTTCCATAAATAATCGATATGGTCTGACCAGGCAGTATCGCGGGTGAGGTTGGCGCCATAATAAATTTCGGTGCCCAGGCTGGTTACCAGTGCGTCGGGAACAGGGAGGTTATGTGACTTGATCAGTTTTAATGCTGAATCCAGTCGGCGCCCGGTGGCAATACCAAAGCTGATGCACCTGGTATTTTCTTTTAATACCCGGCTGAACTTGGTTAGATATTCTGGTGCGCCAAGCAGGCTCTGGTCGAGGTCGGAGAACAGTGAACGGTCACGATAAAGCCGGCTGCGACGATGAAGTTCGAGGTGTTCGACTGGCTCGGTTTTTTCAATAATCGGTTTGATGACCTGCAAATATTTTTCGGCATGGGACTGCCATGAATAATGTTTATTGACGCCGGCAATGCCGTTTTCGACCAGCTGCTGCCATTGTTTTTTATCGTTTAAAACCGCCAGTAATTTTTTGGCGATCATTTTTTTATCCAGTGGGTTGATCAGGTAGCCATTGCGACAGTTTGTAATAATATCTATCGGGCCGCCGTCTTCGGTTGCGACAATCGGTACACCACTGGCCGCCGCCTCAATCAGGGTCAGGCCAAAGGGTTCAATCAGTGCCGGGTTGATGAAGACACCACCGGACAGGGCCGCCAGACGATATATGATCGGCACATCATCTGACTTATGGTGTTTGGGGTAGGCTACTTTGCCGTACAAATCGTACTGGTCAATGCTCAGTAATATGTCGGTAAAGACTTCCTGGGCACCTGTTTCCAGGTCCTTAATATCATCACGATTGCCGGCGACAATCACCAGGTTGGCCTGCTGCTGTAATGCCTCTGATTCGCCATAGGCCTCAATCAGGGTAACGATATTTTTTCGCTGATCCGGTCGTGACAGGGCAAGGATTATCGGCCTGTCAGGCGTCCGGAAAAAACGTTTAATTTCCTGGGCGATGCCACTGGCCTGTTCATCGCCCAGCGGTGGGTGAAATTTAGTTAGATCGGTGCCCGGTGGTACCACCCGCATCTGCGTCGGTTGGTAATAATCGTATAGGCCATATTGCTCTTCAATTTCCTGATGGGTGCTGGTGATGACTCTATTGGCAACACCCAGGGTATGTTCTTCGGCATTGATGCGGCGCGACATATTGTAGTGTTTTTCTATGTCATCACCCTTAACGCCACTGGCCAGTAAGTGTTTGCGCTTGCTGCGCCCGAGTGAGTGCCCGGTATGCACCAGCGGCAGGCTCAACTGATGCGACAGCAGTGTGCCGACATAACCGGCATCGGCATAATGACTGTGAATAATATCGGGTGTCAGGTTGTTGTCGTGCAGGTAACTCAACAGGTTGTCGGAAAAAACATCAAGATGATCCCAGAGCTGTTCTTTGGGAAGATACACCTGGTCAGCACAATCGATGCGAATAATACTGGCCTTGTCGCTGAGCGGTTCGATGGCCCTGGCGTAATCGGCGCTGACGGGTTTATCCTCAATGCGCCGGGTGACTAAATCAACTCGGGCGATATCCGGGCGTTCACCCAGCGCCCGCGCCAGTTCAACTACATACTTGGTCTGGCCGCCGGTGTCCGCATCCCTGCCTAACTCAAGGTCATGGCCACGGATCAGGCCGTGCACGCTGATTAACAGTATATAAAGTTTGTCCGGTTCATTTTTCATACTGGCTAAGGCGGTAATGTTCTCCATGAAAAATAGTACAGTTAACTGGCCTGATTAAAAACACTGATTAACTCAGTGTTAAGTGGAATCGAATCAGGTTATAACATCAGGCTGCTCACGCTGGCAGCGGGTTTTGATTTCGGCAATGTTATCCGCGATATTGATCAGCTCTGCCAGCGCTGTTTGCGTCGGCATGTCATGGGAGGCAATGTCAGTCACGTATCTTTCTATATAGACACGCAGGGTGGCGCCCTCGGTGCCGGTACCGGATAACCGGAAGACAATGCGTGACTCGTCTTCGAACAGGATCCGGATGCCCTGGTGTTCAGTCACACTGTGATCGACCGGGTCGGTATAACTAAAATCATCGCACAGCAATATTTTGTAACCGTCATATTCTTTTGCTTTTAGTGATGCGGCCTGTGTCCTCAGGTTTTGCATTAAGGCTTCGGCGACCTCGTTGTCAATGGCTTCGTAATCATGGCGGGTGTAATAATGGCGGCCATACTGCTGCCAGTGTGAGCGGGTAATTTCTTCGACCGACTGTTGCTTGACTGCGATCAGGTTTAGCCAGAACAACACGGCCCAGATGCCGTCTTTCTCGCGGATGTGATCCGAGCCGGAGCCAAAGCTTTCTTCGCCGCATAGCGTGATGCGTTTGTCATCGAGCAGGTTACCAAAATATTTCCAGCCGGTGGGTGTTTCATAACAGTCTATGCCCATGGCCTCGGCGACTTTATCGACCGCCCGGCTGGTCGGCAGTGAACGGGCGACACCGCGGATACCCAGTTTATAGCCGGGCAGGAGGTGTGCGTTGGCGGTCATGATCGCAAGGCTATCGCTGGGGTTGACGAAAAAATTTCGCCCTAGAATCATATTGCGATCACCGTCACCGTCTGAGGCGGCGCCAAAGCCGGGCGCAGCCGGGCCGGCATTGAGTTGTGCAACCAGTTCGCTGGCATGGGCCAGGTTCGGGTCGGGATGGCCGCCGCCAAAATCTTCCAGCGGTATACCGTTGATGACCGCATCGACATTGGCAGAAAGGCGGTGTTCAAATATTTCCCTGGCATAGGGGCCGGTGACGGCATGCATCGCGTCAAAACACATGCTCAGTTGGCCTGAGCTGAACAGGGCCTTTATTTTTTCAAAATCAAACAGCTGTGCCATCAGCTCGGCGTAGTCGCTGACTGAATCTATGACATCAATTTGCATGTCACCGATGTGACTGGTTTGCTGGCCGTCGAGGGCAATGTCCTCTGCATCAGCAATCTGATATTCACTGATGTTTTTGCTGATTTCGTACACGGCGTCGGTAAACGAGGTCGGTGCCGGGCCGCCGTTGTTTATATTGAACTTGATGCCAAAGTCACCATCAATGCCGCCGGGGTTGTGGCTGGCCGACAGGATAATGCCACCCGCTGCCTGGTGCTTTCGTATCAGGCATGAAACCGCCGGTGTTGATAACAGGCCATGCTCACCAACCATGACACGTTTGACGCCGTAGGCTGCGGCCATTTTAAGAATGATCTGGATCGCCCGGGTATTGTAATAACGGCCGTCACCACCAAGGATTAACAGCCCGCCTTTTAGTTCAGTGGCAACATTGAAGATCGATTGCACAAAATTTTCCAGATAATGGGCCTGCTGAAACACATTTACTTTTTTGCGCAGTCCCGACGTGCCGGGTTTTTGTCCGGGGCAGGGTGTTGTTGCTATGGTGTTTATATTCATTTATGTGATCGTGGTTATCCAGGTTCTTTTTATAGTTACATTACCTATAACCAAGGTCAAATATTTCAGTACATTTTTAATGCATGCTATGCAGATTAGTTGTATAACAACCGCATGCGCACCATTATGTAGCGGACAGTTCAATTAATGGTTTGATCAATCATCACAGGCGTTAACGTTCGAAAAAAATGGGTTAAATTACATCGGTGTAAAAATGCAGATATTGGCAGGTGATATTGGCGGTACAAATACACGAATGATTTGTGTAGATATATCTGATACTGGCCAGCATGTTCTGGCAGAAAAAAGTTATCTCAGTGCCGACTACAGTCATTTTGATCAAATTATAGACATCTTTCTTTCAGAGCATAATATCTCAAATGCCATTGAAGCCGCCTGTTTTGCCGTAGCCGCCCCGGTTGAATCAGGTGTTGCCAGGGTGACTAATCTTCCCTGGATAATTAGTGAAAAAGAGCTGGTTAATTACTTACATGCACCGAAGGTAAAACTCATTAATGATTTTGTAGCGGCTAGTTATGGTATTTCAGAATTACAGGATGCTGATATGCTGGTGCTCCAGCAGGGTTTGGTTGCAGATGAAATGTCAGCCCATCCAGATGCCGCTATAATTGGTGCGGGTACTGGTTTCGGTGTTTCACATCGGGTCTGGTTAAATGACCACTATCAGGTCTTTTCCAGTGAAGCAGGGCATGCTGGTTTTGCTCCTGAGAATGCTGAACAATCTGAACTATTAACCTGGATGCAAAAGAAACAGCCACATGTCAGTCTGGAAATGGTTTTGTCAGGAAAAGGACTGATCACCATTTATGATTTTTTACACGATGCCATTGGCGTGCCAGAATCATGGCATGTCAAACAGGCCATGCAAAAAACAGATCCTGCCCAGGCTATCACTGAATACGGACTTTTAGGAAGTGATGCATTATGTCAAAAAACGCTGGAGGTTTTTATTGATATTTATGGTGCAGCCTCGAGTAATGTTGCATTGTATTATTACCCTGTCACCGAACTCTATATCGCTGGCGGTATCGCGCCAAAAATTAAAGATAAAATGCTGGGCCAACGATTTATTGATGCATTTGTTAATAAAGGTATCATGTCGTCCAATATGGAAAAAATAACGATAAAGTTGATAATGCAGGAAAAGGCAGGTCTTTATGGCGCACTGTCTCGTGCACGCATGCTCCTTGTTTAGTGGCAGCCAGAAATTATTTAAACCTGTTTCATTACCTTAACTTGTTATGACACCTGATATCTATCTCGCTGCATTTTTTATTCTCCTGTTTGCTTATTTTATTCGCGGTATTACCGGTTTTGGTTCCGGGCTGATCGCAATTCCACTGCTGGCGCATTTCCTGCCGCTGACCTTTGTCGTGCCGATGGTGCTGGTGCTGGATTTTGTCGCCTCGGTGGTGCTCAGTCGCCATACCCGCCTGCAGGTGCGCTGGGATGAGATTCGTATTCTGTTGCCGACGACCATTGTTGGTATTTTGATTGGCGCCTTCCTGCTGGTGAACCTGCCGCGTGAGCCGTTGCTGGTCGGGCTTGGCCTATTCGTGATATTTTTCGGCCTGCGTTATGTGTTTAATGTGCACGGTGAAAGGCCGATCAGCCGCTGGTGGTCGGTACCTACCGGCCTGGCTGGTGGTTTGATCGGTGCGATGTTTGGCACCGGTGGCCCGCCGTACGTGGTCTACCTGTCGCATCGCCTGCACGACAAAACCCAGTTACGCGGCACGCTCTCAGGCCTGTTCATGCTCGACGGTGCGCTGCGTGTAATCACCTTCCTTGCCATTGGCCTGCTGCTGCAGTCTGAGTTACTGGTCTCGTTGTTGCTGGCGCTGCCGTTGATGGGGCTCGGCCTGTATCTGGGCAACAGGGTGCACCTTGGCATTAGCCATCGCCAGCAGCTGGCGGTGATTGGCGGCCTGCTGTTGCTCAGTGGTGGCTCGCTGTTGTGGAATGCATGGGGATAAATAGCCTAAACTACTTCAGGCGCAACACATTCTATTTGTGACACCATGAGCACACCACAAAAATACCGCCGAATCTTCGATCTGATGTTTAAGGCCTACGGCCCGCAGCACTGGTGGCCGGGTGATTCGCCGTTCGAGATTATGGTCGGTGCGGTGCTGACGCAAAATACATCCTGGAGCAATGTAGAGAAGGCGGTCGTCCACCTGAAAGGCAATGGTGCCCTCGACCCGCAGGCCATTATCGATACCCACCACAAACGGCTGGCGAGCTGGTTGAGGCCGGTCGGTTATTTTAATGTGAAGGCGAAGCGCCTGAAGTCGTTTTGCCAGTGGTATCTCGAGGCCGGGCAGTTTAACAGGCTCGCCAGGCTGGATACCGATGAGCTGCGCAAGGCGCTGTTATCAGTCAACGGCGTTGGCCCGGAGACGGCCGATGACATCCTGCTGTATGCCTTTGAACGCCCGGTGTTTGTTATCGACGCATACACCCGGCGGCTGTTTTCGCGGCTGGGTTATATCGGTGGTGACGAGGGCTACGAGGCCCTGCGCGTCAGCTTTGAAAAAAAGCTACAGAAGCAGCCGGATCTGGTTCAGCTATTCAATGAATACCATAGCCTGATCGTGTGGCATGCAAAATATTTCTGCAAGACCAGGCCGGTGTGCGAGGGTTGCTGCCTGCGCAAGCATTGCACACTGGTCAGCTAAAAATCGGCTTATTCCCAAATACATAATTAATCAGGGTTGAATATGCCACGTTAATGCCCAAGTATATTAGATAAGGGTGTTATTACTGAACAGGACTTTTATTCAGTTACTTTAAATGATGAGGCCACGTCGATGATTACCTATTTTTACTGGATAGCGGTGATTGCCATTGCCATGGCATTCATGTTTTTTCTTGGGCGTGCTGACAAGTGGAGGTCGGGGCTGATTGCTGCGCTGGTGGTGTTTGTGATTGGCTGGGCGGCTTATTTTTTCCACTTCCAGCAGGTGTTTGTTAAGCATTATGGTGGCGTGATGTCGATTACCGTGCCACCCGGCCAGTTTCATATTGCGGCGACCTGGAAAGATGACCATCTGTGGATTGAAAATTATGAGCCAAAGACCAATACCTGCCACTTTAAGGAATATTCGCGCGGCAACCTGTTACAGGGTACGGTGACGATCAAGAATTGTAATCCGCTATTGCCCGATACGATGCCAGCGGGTACGGCGGCGCAGCAGTAACAGACAGGTAATACATTTGAGCGAATTATTATGAGGAGTATGACGATGAGCGAAGAAATCAAAGAAAATTTAAAGCAGCAATCGACCTGGCTACGTGGGTTGTATATGCTGATGTTCTCGGTGTTTTATAGCCTTGCCGAAATTGTCCTGTTTGCCGTTGTGCTGTTCCAGTTTCTGTTCAAGCTGTTCACCGGTGAAACTAATCTGCGGCTGTTAAAGCTGGGCCAGTCGATTGCTACCTATATCTACCAGATTGTCCAGTATCTTAACTTTAACAGCGACTACCAGGTGTATCCCTTTGGGGCATGGCCGAAAGGCGAGCCGACTGAGTTGAAGAAGATATTGAAGCAGCTGGAGTAAGTGGCGGGTCACTCTAAATCTGTTTCAGTTTGTCTAACACTGCCTGGGCATGGCCATCGGCGGTGACACCGTATTCGGCATCAATAATTTTTCCCTGCTTATCGATAATGAAAGTAGAGCGTACGATGCCCATTTTCTTCTCGCCGTTCTTTTCTTTTTCCTGCCAGACGCCATAGGCTTCACAGAGCTCACCGCTGGTGTCGGCCAGTAGCATGACTTTAAGCATGTACTTATCAATAAAGGCCTGATGTGAGGCGCAGTCATCTTTGCTGATGCCGATGACCACGGTATCGAGCGCATCAAATTCATTGGCCAGGGCAGTGAACTGGTTGGCCTCGATGGTGCAGCCGGGGGTGTCGTCTTTCGGGTAGAAATACAGCACGATGTTTTTGCTGCCTGTGAAATCACTCAGGCTAATGCTTTCATTGTTTTCATTGATGCTGGTGAAGTCGGGTGCTGCTTGCTGTGCTTTTAGCATGGTGCCTGTTTCCTATGCCTGAGATGAATAGGTAATATTCTGATTGTGCCATAAGGGTTTGTTTTTTATTCCACAGTGGGCGTGGGCATAAGTGTGACTAGAGTGAAATAAATAAGCGCCATGATCTTATTCTCCCAATTTATTTATCTGGCAGCCTGTAATCCTTACCCGGTTCCGTCCAGTCGCTGCCGCTGGTGTCGGTAACGCCGGTGCCGAAGTCGTCTTTTTCGGCAATGTCGAGCGCACCTGCCCAGTTTTCAGGTTCGTCACTTAATTCAATATAAAGATCACGCCATTCCTGAAAACTCAGTTCTTCAAGGTCGCCATCGAAATGCTGGATATCAATTGTATCCCGATCTTCATCAATGGCGGTGACGAAAAAACGCTGGCCCTTGTCGTGGTGGGCATACCACTGGTCAATTCGTGGATCGAGTTCATTATGCATTGTCATGTACCCCCTAAGACAAATTTTAATTACATAATACGAACAGCTGATTTGGCTTTTTCTGTCCAGATCAGACATTAAGTAGCACTATATGTTTACTATGAACCTGATAATTAAAATAGTTAAGCTAATAAAATTGTGGAATAGCGGTAACTGTGGCGCTGGTAGTAGATGGCTTTGCTAAAGCCGTGACTCGCCAAACATTGGCAGGCCCTGTTCACAGATTCGTTTACGCATTTTTTCATTGATATAAAACACCGGTACCTTGAGGTCGATGTTGCGGCAATGCCGGCTGAGTACGGCCAGGGCCTCGTTGCGACTGCGGTATCTGTCGCGGGTTTCAAATTTGCCCTGCCGGTCGGTAACACGCCATTTGTTTTTGCTTTTTACCAGGCTTAGCCACGGGTCGCGGGTGGCAATATGGGTGCTGGTTACACTGGCCTTAAATGGCTTACCAAGCCTGTTTAAGGTGGTGGGCATTTCCACGTCGTAATGGCGTTTGATCGGGCTGAGCTCTTTTGCGTAGCGCGTTTCCTGGATGTGGCCACCGGGCCAGGCGATGCCATCAAAACCATTGTGGCAGGCATGGATTAGCATCAGTTTTGTTGCCAGTGCCGGCCATTCTTTTTTGAATGGTGCATTGGCGACTTTGCCCCAGGCGCTGTTGTCGTAACCGTGCATATGACCGGACTGGTGCCAGTCGCTTTGTAGCTCTTCGATAAACAAAAGTCTACGTCTGTTGATGTCTATTCGTGTTGTGGTGCGAACGTGTGCGAGTACGTTGTGGTCAACAAAGTGGGCGCCAAAGAAGGTTCGCTGGTAGTCGGGCAGGCTGAGTATCCATTCACGGTAGTCCTCGCCGCCGTAGAGCGTTATGTAATCGTATTGATGATGAAAACAGCTGTTTGATTCCAGGCCAATGTGCTTGCGACTGTGTCTGTTGCAGGCGGCCATGGCATCAAAGCTGCTGCTGAAATACAGGTCGGATGTTTTCGGGTTGTTGATGGCGCGACCGTACATGTCGAGTGCAAACCAGTATTTGTTTAAAGCCATGTAGTGATCATTGTCGCGAGTTTTTACCAGGCCGACGCGGTAGTTAAAGGCGTCATCGATGTGACGCAGCAGGCAGATGCAATCTTCATCAAGCTTGAGTGAGGCGCGGTAGACGGCCTGATGAGGCATTTGCCGGGCGACTTCTCTGAAGTAGAGTCTGTTGTTGCAGCCTGTGATTTGTTCGCTACTGAGTTCGAGGCGGATGTTTTTAAAGTTGATGGCATCGAGCAGTTGTTGTTTGCTGATGTGGCGATCCTGCTGTTGTTTTAGAAACTCGAACAGGCCCGACCATATTATTTCTTCTTTGCGCATACCAGTTTGTTGCATGTTGTTTATGGTGGCTAACCACTGGCTGGCCGGCGCCTGTTGCTGCGCCAGTTTTTTTATTCGGTTTTTCAATGTGCTGTGAAGGTGTTCGGGCGCAGGGTTGACCAGTGTGGATAGTTTTGACTGGAAGGGTTCCAGCCGTTGGCGTGTGGTTTCGATGCGCTGATATTGTTCAGCCTGTTTTATCCAGTGACGCAGGGTGTTTTTATCTTCACTCGACCAGTCTGTTAATAAGTGGATGTCAGCCAGGGTATAACCGGAAAAATAATAATCGTATTCAGTCCAGCCTCTTTTTATTTCACCTGAAGCATCTTTATGACGAATAATAATATCAACCAGTGAATAGAGGTCCTGGTGTTTTGCTTTTGTACCTTGGTGTTGTTTTTTCAGGGCATGGTATTTTGCTCGATTTGTTGACAGACCAACTGCAAGCCCGCTGGGTAATAACAGCATAAGCAATCCTCTAACAATGCTTTAATTAGTTATAACAATTAATTGCTGTTGAGGTTAGCATGCAATAAAAAATTTAAATCCATTCATTGCGTGGGTGGTTTATGGTGTTCTAACTTATGGAATAAAGGGTTAATAATTTCCAGGTTTAATCTATTTCTAGAAAACTGATTAATTCATCTTTGCGTTGCATGGCGTCTTTATAGCCCAGGTTGATCAACTCACGGCAGTAGCTTTTTTCAAACAGCAGGTAGCTCAACAGGCTGCCTCCATTGTTATTTAGGGCGCCAATACCACGCAGGAAAAAACGGATGGTTCGTGGCAGTTCCATGACATGCTTATAGGAAAGCTCCTGTAGATCTTCACTTGGGGTGATCACTGTGGCATCGATACGGCGTAAGTTTAAATCGTACTGAGACAGATGTTGTGAAGGTATGTGATGAATCGTTCTATTAATCCGACGCAGGCGTTCCAGGTCTGTTTCCAGACTGTCGATAAAAATACTGTTGAGTATATGGCCGCCGACTTTTGCCAGGCTGGGATAACCGGGGGGCTCGTCAGTCTCCTCGGATTCGGGTCGCCTGTTCGTGACGCCGATGACCAGTATTTTCTCTGCACCCATATGCACTGCGGGACTCAATGGTGCTATTTGCCGCATGGTGCCGTCACCATAATAATCATTGCCTAATCTAATGGCGGTAAAGACAAAGGGAATGGCCGATGATGCCATTAAATGTTCAATGGTAATTTCGCTGGCTCTGGCAATGCGTCGCTCCCTGACCCAGGGTTTAATGCTGGCTGAGCTATGATAAAAAATCACTGATCGTCCCGCACCATAGGCAGAGGCAGTAATACCAATGGATTCAATCACGCCTGCTTCGATGGAAGTTTTAATGCGCTCACAGGGCAGATATTTTTCGAGCAGTTTTCGCAAGGGTGCGCGATCAAGGAAGGAGGCGGGGTTATGTTTGCCCAGACCCCCCATAATAACGCTGAGCCACCAGCCTGAACCGCTTTTAATTATGCCGATTAAATCGGAACGAAATACCTGATGTACGTGAAAGTTACAC
>JAPHSZ010000190.1 GCA_026196545.1 Gammaproteobacteria bacterium | reverse complement strand
GTGAAGGCTGACAATCGGCTGGTAGTGAAGCAGGAATTTGTTGTTTGATATGGCATCGGTGAGTTGACTCCTGAATTTTGAATCAGCCTCATGCCGGGTCAGTTCGCCCTCTTTAGGAGTGTAAATACTGATTTGATTTGTACCGTTTTCGGTCGCCTCATCAGAAGCTCTTTCTACACGAGCCAGGACTTCGTTGCATTCTGGTGAGTGTTTATCTATGAGCGCAATGCCTACGCTACAGGTCGTGTTAATGGCTTCATCACCGATGTTAACTTCAAAATCGCTAATTTTGTCCTGAATTTTCCGGGCGTAGTCTTCTATAGAGTCTTTGTCATGACCATTAGCAATAACAGTAAAACTGGCATGGGTATAACGGGATAAGACATCATCTTCGTTAGTTGCTTCCTGAAGTTCTTTGGCAACGGCGACAATGTATTGGTCGGCGCCAACAACACCCACTTCATTTTTAACATTTTCAAAGTTATCAAGCCGTATTTCCATGATGGCTGCGATTTTTTTGCCTTCTTCACATTCCGAGACCACTGCCTCAACTTCTTCAAGACAATGCTGGCGATTGAACAGGCCGGTCAGCTGGTCTTTCTGGCTGAGTAATTTTAGCTGGCGCTCAAGCTCTTCAGTGTTAACATCTTCTTTGCGGATAACAACCTGAATACATGGCTCACCTTCAATACGCGCCGCTGAGAATTCCATTTCACCCTCAAATTCTATGCCATTGGGTTTGCGCAAGCGGGTTTCCAGTTTTTTAAGGCCATCCTCTTCTTTCATGTAATCACGGAGGAAGGTTTTGAAATCATCACGACTGTCAGGTGCAACCATGTCAAGAATGGGTATGCCTTCAAGGTCATCGGACTGGTCAATCTCAAATAATTCCAGATAGGAGTCATTGGAGTAGACGTGCATGCCTTCATGAACGTAGGCAATAGCATCACGTGAGCTATCCAGCAGTGAATTACAACGCCGCTCAGATTCATCCAGTGCCTTTTGCATTTCCTGGTTTTGTTTCCAGTTTCGATAAGCGTGAACTTCGCGGTTGATCACCTGCGTGAGATGTTTCATGTTCTCATAGGATGATAGATCCATGGCACCTGAGCTGATTACCTCATCGACGACGGAGTGTGACCCATTTTTATCAATGGCAATGACTGGAACAGGGGCGTTATCAGTATTTTCCTTAAGAACCTGACACGTTTTTTTGAGTGTTATTAACTCCATGCCCTGTGTATAGAGCACCAGATCGGGCTGATGCGTTTTTATGGCATCAATTAAGTCCTCATCATCTTCTGCTCGTGATGACCGGGTCGCAAAACCCAGTGTTCTTAGTGTACTTTTGACCTTTTCTTCTGTATCGAAGGAGTCATCAACAATTATCAGGTTAATGGTTTTTTCAGCCATCGTTTATAAGGATCCGTAAAATATCCGTGCAGGCAAACTTTTTCGCATGCAACTCGTTGTTTTTGTTATAGTGAAGACCAGATTTCGTCGAAATCATCTTTCTTCTTGATTTCTTCTTTCTTTTTCTTAATGCTCTTCTTCTGGGTCTTTGGGTCTAAATGTATAAACTGGAACTGTGTGAAGGAACCAGTGTGCTCTTTCTTTTTGCTAAGCTGTATAGCTATGTTCTGCTCGAACACCTGAACCTTAAGTTTATCATCTGTTTTAAATGCGTGCGCGGGTAATATGATTGTGGCTGGCAGGTTTAATGGCCTGATGCCCGGTATCATGAGTGCGTCAAATGGCTTTTCTTTCAGGCGGTTAGCCCGTTGTACCTGGGCGGCAATGACTTTGGGTGATAGCACCTGTACACCAATTTCCAGTCCATTTGCGGAGGTAAACTGCATCCAGCGTATACAGCCAATCCGCCATTCATACTGTCCACTGGCTTCACGTTCGTGAATGGCGATCAGTTCGCCAATCTGGGCTTTAGAGGTGGTCTCTGAGTTCCAGCGCAGGCAGTAACCGCCAGCGCTGATGTTGACGATTTCCCAGTGCAAGTCGTCATCTTCACGGTTGAGGGTGAGTTGTTCTGCTTCCAGTAACTGACGCTGGCGATCATAGGCATCGGTTAGGGCTTTACCTTTGGCAACCATATCCCAGGCATTGTTCTCTGTGCTGCCGATTTCAGTATGGGTTATATAGCCAGATTGCTTATCATCTATTGACCTTAATTCATCGGGTATAGATTCTAATGTAAAGCTGTCATTGTCAAAGGAATGGGGTACAGATTCGAGTGATTCTGGTACATTGCCCTCACTGATTTTTTTTGCGGCACGTGCAAGACCGATAGCGACAGCAATGTGTCCCTGACTGCCTGCCCTGGAGAAACGGCGTTTGGGCATGACTCCCCATGACATGGCGAGTGCTGTCAGCGCTTCTACTGACAGTTCTTCACCAACGGTAATTGAATCCTGCTGTTGTGAGGATGCATTTATTTTTTTACGTATATTGTCGACCAGCTCAGTGGTCTCCAGGGTATAAAGCTTATTATCACCGTCACAGTCACCCTGGTGTAGATATGAAGGGGGGTGGTCCTGTTCAACGCGCACACAAAAGAACCGGTTGATCTGGTTATCCTCGGCCTTATCATTTAATCTGGATTGCCCTGCCCAGTTATATAGTTTCTTATAGACGCGCTCACTATCGCTTTGGCGCATCGCCGTTGGCCTTGATAAGGAAAACAATAGCATTTGTTTATATATGTTTTCGATAGTGGTTTTTTTATTTGGATTTTCGTTATCGTCAACAACATTTTTATGTAGTTTGTTATCAACGGCATAGGAAAATATCTGGTGGCTGTCATACCAGATATTAGCTGGCATAGAATCGTAAATTTCACTGGCTCTCAAAAAAAGTTCTGACTGATATTGTATAGCGCGTGCAATCGCTATAGCCTGGCTTTTGTTATCAACTTTTTCTTCTTTATTGGCAGCCTGCTGGACAATAATCTTATAGCCCAGCGCCATTTCCTGTAGTAGAGCCTGGTTGAGGTTAACAATTTTTTTGCTTTTGTCTGGCAGGGGGAATGTTCTGTTGATGAAATATTTTTTCAGGTTATCAAAAATGCTCCGGCCAGGTATACGCAGCATTTCCATGATTTCCAGACGATGCCTGGCAGGTATTTTTCTGCGATTAATTTTACGAACAGCAGCGAAAATCTGTCGGGTGATTTCACCCATATTGGCCTGTGGTAAATCAGCCAGCCATTTCCTGACCTTACGAGGGTGGGCAGGGAAAAGGCTGTCCTTGCTGTCAGATTGTTCTGGTATATGTAATTTCATCGTTTTGGTCATTATTTCTTATATATCACTACTTAATTAAGTCTAGCTCATATATTAGAAATTGCTGTTTTTGAGTCTTTGCCCTTTTCTTCAATAACCAGCCTGGGAATCAGGTATCCAGGAAGCTTTGAGCGCATATTATCAATGATATTGCAGGCTTTTTCACGGTTCACTTCAAAATGCAGGCCACCTTTTACCCGGTCGAGCATATGCAGATAGTAGGGTGTAACGGCGCAGTCGTGCAGCCGATGGCTCAGGTCGATTAGCGTTGATGCATTATCGTTAACATTTTTGAGTAAAACACTCTGGTTAAGCAGGGTAATGTTGGCATCCTGTAGTGTCTGCAGGGCGATCATTTCATCAGTGTCCAGTTCATTGGCGTGATTGGCATGGATGACCATGGTGATGCGAAAGCGGGTGTGCTGCATCCATTCGAGCAGCCGGGGGGTAATGCGTGCCGGCAGCACCACGGGCAGGCGGGTGTGTATACGTAGCCACTTGATGTGGGGGATGGTTTCCAGGTCGCGGCATAAGGCGGCGAGTTTGCTGTCTTCCAGTACCAGCGGGTCGCCTCCGCTTAAAATCACCTCCCTGATGTCAGGGTGTTGTTTCAAATATTCCAGTGTGGTGGGCCACTGTGACGACAGGGCCCGGGCATCTGAATAGGGAAAGTGGCGGCGGAAGCAATAACGGCAGTGAATGGCGCAGGCGGCGGTGCTGATGATCAGGGCGCGTCCGTGGTATTTATGCAACAGCCCCGAAGAGGGCATGGCATTGAGGTCGCCAACCGGATCAACCTCACCGGTTTGTGCGTTCTCAGCCAGGCTGGGTAGAATTTGTAGCAACAGCGGATCATTGGGATCCGCTTTGCTGATTTTTTGCACATAAGCCTGTGGTACGCGCAGTGGAAATGCAGGGTCTATATCAATGTGCTCATCCAGCAAGTGCTCGAGTTCGAGCTGTTGCAGTAGCTCAGCGGGCGATGAAATGGCTTCGGCCAGCTGCCTTTTCCAGTCATTTTTTATCAATGGGGGGTAAATAGTAGATACGGGTAGGACTGGCATAAGTGAAAACTGAACCTATTCAGGTTAATATGGAGCCGATTTAATGATTAACCAGATTATCAACCATTCAGCGGCAGCTTAACAACATGGCAACATACAGTACAAATCAATTCAAAAACGGTTTAAAGATTATTCTCGACGGTGACCCTTGTTCTATCACAGAAAATATTATTGTAAAGCCGGGCAAGGGGCAGGCATTTAATCGTGTCAAAGTGAAAAACCTGAAAAATGGGCGCACACTGGAACGCACATTTAAGTCGACAGAATCGGTGGAAGCGGCTGATGTTGATGAGCGCAACGTTGAATATCTTTACGCCGATGGTGAAAGCTGGCACTTCATGGAGCCAGATACCTTTGAGCAGCACGCCGCAGATAGTGTGGCTGTAGGTGATGCGGTTAAATGGCTCAAGGGGCAGGAGCCGTGCATTATGACTTTGTGGAATGATGCGCCGTTATCGATTACCCCACCCAATTTTGTCGAACTGGCCGTCGCCCAGACCGACCCCGGTCTGAAAGGTGATACCGCGCAGGGTGGCACCAAGCCAGCCACGCTGGAAACCGGGGCGGAAGTGAAAGTTCCCCTGTTTATCGAGGAAGGCAATATACTGAAAATTGATACGCGTACCGGTGAGTACGTTTCCAGAGCATAATCATCAGTTTGCAATGGAAAAAAATAACTGGCAACCATCGGCCAGTCTGAAAACAATCAAACGAAGGGCCCGGATGTTGAAAAGCATACGGGCCTTTTTTGATGACCGGGATGTACTGGAGGTCGAAACCCCGTTGCTGGCCTCAACCGGAAATACCGAGCCGCACATTGAAAGTTTGCAGACACTTTTTCGTGAACAGCCCTGTTACCTGAATACCTCGCCCGAATTTGCCATGAAGCGCCTGCTCGCCGCTTATGGTGAACCTGTTTATCAAATCTGCAAAGCCTTCCGTGATGAAGAACTGGGGCCGATGCACAACCCCGAGTTCACCATGCTGGAATGGTATCGTCCCGGTTTTGATATGTACCAGCTGATGGATGAAGTAGAGGCACTGGTGCTGGCGCTGGTCGATGGCAACCAGGAGGTGTTTGCTCGTATCAGCTATGCGCAGCTCTTCGAGGAATATGCGGGGCTGGACCCACACCACGCCACGGCTGAGGATTGCCGCCAGTGCGCGTTGAAATATGGCATTGAACAGCCCGTCGGCCTGGACGATGAAAAAGATCAGTGGCTGGACTGGCTGCTGACCCAGCTGGTTCTGCCGGCATTGCCTGCTGACCGCTTTGCTTTTGTTTATGATTATCCGGCTTCACAATGTGCCCTGGCGCGTTTGCGGATGAATGCACAAGGTGTGCAGGTCGCCAGCCGCTTTGAACTGCTTTATGGTGAAATTGAACTGGCGAATGGCTTTCATGAGTTGATGGATGCTGGTGAACAACGACAACGTTTTGAAGCTGAAAATAAAAGCCGATTATCAGGAAATAAACCAGCAATAAAAATAGACGAACATTTATTGTCTGCACTGGAACATGGTTTGCCGGACTGTTCGGGTGTGGCCCTGGGCCTGGATCGTTTATTGATGGTTTTGATGGGGGATTTTTTAATTGATGAAGTGTTATCATTTTCCTGGTCGCGTACCTAGTATTTTTGGAAGATAAATTCATGTCCTGGTTAAATCATTACAAGTCTTTTTCACAAAGCAGGCCGTGGACTGCAAGGTTTTTGTTAACCGCGTTAACTATTATCATTTTGTTATCAGTCCTCAGGGTTTCACTCCCTTTTGTTATTAAGCAGGCTGCAACCTACTGGTTTGAATCCTGGAATGTAGAAGCCAGCGTTGGTGACGTGGAAATTTCACTGTTCAATGGCAAATTTTCTCTCAATGATGTATCCGGAAAAAACAAAGCGGGCAAAGGTTTTTCCCTTGGCCATTTTGGTGTTGTCTGGCGGTGGAAGTCATTATTTGATCGTCAGCTTATTGTTGATCAGATCAAAATCAGGTCGCTGGGCGTTGATGCTGAGTTTTTTGATAATGGGGAGATGAGTATTGCTGGTCTTGAAATAAAACCAACTGATGCTGAAGTTAAGATAGAGGACAAGCCAGTACAGGATAAAGCAGCAGGCATCCCATGGGATGTGATCGTTAAAAAAATTGCTATTACCGATGTTGAATTATGTGCGAAGCAATTTTATGATAGTAATAAACTCAGACTGGATTATTGCATAAAATTAGCAGCGCTTGACTGGAATGGTGATGCTGGTTTTAAGTCGTCAATGCAAACAAAAATACCTGATGCTCTTCCGGTTTATGTTCAGGGAAAGTTGAGCATTAATGGCATTGTGCTGCTGAATAATCAGCTCGCGCTGTCTTTGCTTGAGATTGGATCTATTGATGTTGAGCATATCAATATCGAGACACCAGAAAGCATCAATATTGATAACATAAATATTTCAAGATTTTCTGCACTGCAACGTGCCGTTAAAACATCACCCGGTGATGCGCAGGTGATTGCGTTTGACCAGTTGAATGTTGGGCCGTTAACGCTATCAAAGTTTAGTGATTTGAGTCTGGGTACTATCGAACTTGCCGGTGCCAGCGCTTATTTGCTTGTCAACAGGGATGGCCGTATGGAGTTTGCGCAATGGTTGCCGGAAAAACAGGAAGCGGCACCTGCCGTACAAAATGAAGAGCAGCAAACCAAACCTTTTGATTTTTCTTTTGATAAATTTGTTTTCGTAAGCAAACAACATTTTACCTTCACTGATGAAAGCCTGAAGGAGACCTTTACTGTGGATGTTCATAATATAGATTTCAGGCTGACACAACTTGACAGTAAAGCCCCTGAGCAGAACTCATATATTGTGTTGTTTCTATCTATTGGTGAACATGGTAGTTTTAAACTGGATGCTGATCTTACGCCGTTGTCAGATCGGCCCAGTGTTAAGGGCAGGGGTGAGGTTGCCGGCCTGGATTTAAGAATGGTTGCACCCATGACCAGGCAGTATATAGGTCACAACGTCAAAAGTGGTCAGCTTGATGTCGATCTGAGGCTTGATGTTGATAAGGGTATTATTAATAGCAATATGGATCTATCGCTGCACCATTTTGTGCTGGAAATGCTGGATAAGAAAGAAGCAGAAGAACTCAATAGTGAGTTTGGTTTTCCATTAAATAGCTCCCTGTCCCTGCTTCGTGATCGGGACAATACTATCCGTCTCGAAATTCCCGTTAGCGGTGATATTGAGAGCCCTGAGTTCGATCCAAAAGATGCGATTGTTCAGGCCACTTCTACAGCAATAACCGCAGCCGTGATTCAATATTACACGCCTTTTGGTCTGGTCTTTGCGGCCGAATCTCTGTTTGATTTGGCAACGACCCTTAATTTTGACCCTGTTCTGTTTGATGCTGGTGAGACAGTGTTGAATGCAACAGACAAAGAGCAGCTGGATAGGCTTGCTGCTCTGATGCTTGAACGTCCGGGTATTCATCTGACGCTTTGTGGGATAAGCAACCGTGCAGATAAAGACAGGCTCTTTCCTGTGTCAGACAAAGCGGCCACTTCAGAACAGAAGCAGACTATCCCTTTATCAAAAGAAAATATCGCTTCTTTAAAACAGCTCGCAGGATTGAGAAGTGCGAATACCAAAAATTACCTGGTTAACGAAAAAGCGGTTAAAGCCGGTCGGCTGATTGAATGTTCCCCAGAATACAGGGAAGACAAAATTGCAGGCGTGGAAATTAGTATTTAGTGATAAATGAACAGCAGGATTACAGCGCCCTGGTTTTTGTTGCCTTGCAACGAGCGCATTTAAACAGGGTGACTAACCGACCCTGTTTGACGTCAAACTTTTTCTCCTGATCAATCACCCATTTGTGGTGACCGTTCTGGCAGAGAAATTTCCCCCTGTGTTTTTCAGAAGGCCTGGGTCGTTTAAAAGGCAGGATATTGGTCATGGCTAATTTATTAGCCCGACTAAATTGAGCAACCACGGTAAGGTCACCGCACTGGCAAAGGCGGACAGTGCCATCGCCAGGCCTGAAAATGCGCCCATTTCCGAACTGACCTGAAAGGCGCGGGCAGTGCCGATACCGTGCGCGGTAATGCCCATGGCCATGCCCTTTATGCTGTCATCTTTTATGCGCATCAGTGCAAATATTTTTGTACCAATGACTGCGCCGATGATGCCGGTAATCACGACTAAAATGGCGGTGAGTGAGGGCAGGCCACCGATCAATTCTGAAATGCCCATGGCCACAGGTGTGGTCACCGACTTGGGCGCAAGTGACAATTGTGTTTCTGTGCTGGCCCCTAAAAGCCAGGCAATACTGATTGAGCTGAAAGCGCCAATCATAACGCCGGAAACAACGGTGATGAGTATCGGTAGCCAGGCTTTTTTTAGTTTGGCTAATTGCTGGTACAAAGGTATTGCCAGCGCCACGGTTGCCGGGCCGAGTAAAAAGTGGATGAACTGGCCGCCTTCAAAATAGGCCTCGTAGGAAATGTCGGTTACCGAAAGAAAAACAATTAACAGGCTAACGCTGGTCAGCACCGGGTTCAGGAGAGAGTTTGAGTTCGCATAAATATAAAGCCGGTAAGCCAGGCTGTAGGTGAGCACGGTCATGCTCAGGCCCAATAATGGTGAGCTCGATAAATAAACCCAGATGCTGAAAAAATCAGATTCAGGCATCGTTCTGTCCCTTGCCTGAAAGCAGCTGATTGACGCCCAGCATAATCAAAGCAGTCATCACTATAGTAATTATTGTGCTTAGTATTAAGGCGATACTAATAGCCTGCCATTCGTTAACAATACGGTCAAAATGAACCATGATGCCAACGCCCGCGGGTACAAAAAGCAGTGACAGATGGCTCAACAATGCGCCTGATGATGAGTCCAGTGCCTTGCCTGATTGCCCCCGGATGACCAGCGTTAAAAAAAGCATGAGCATACCTACGACCGGGCCGGGCACGGGAATGTCAAGCAGCTTGACACAGAGTTCGCCAGCCAGCTGGTAGATTAAAAGCAGGCTTATGCCTGGCAGGAAATTCATCGGATTAAATCCCGAATTACTGCCATTCAAATTCTTTTCTTTTTTCAACATTATCGCGATATTTGAGCTGCATGCCTTTCAGAAATTTACGCAAAATCTGGTCCTTGCATTTACGATAGTGCTTGTGTCCCGCTTTACGGAACAGGGCGCTCAACTCGGGCTTGCTGATGCTGAAGTCAGCCAGATCCATGATTTTGAATATATCTTCATCTTTCAGGTTTAGTGCGATCCTCAGTTTCCGGAAAATGATGTTATTGCTCAAACGTTTTTCCGGCACGGGCTGGTCACCGTCTTTTTTGCCGCGCTTTTCAATAATGAAACCATTCAGGAAAGTGGCCAGCTGGGTGTCGCTGCAATTCTGGTATGCAGGATCATCGTCTTTTTTCAGCCAGTCACTAATCTGGGCGCGAGTCACCTCGCAATCGGCCAGGCCAAAAATGGCGATCATTTTTGAGTCGCTCAGGTCGAAGGTGTAGCGGATACGGCGCAGGATGTCGTTGTTGGTCACTGTGTGCTCTTGTTTAAAGAAAATATCCTAAACGCTGTCCCAATTTCACTTTATTGCCCGGAGTCATGAGCGCGTCCAGTTCGAACTGTTCGGTGCTTAAAACGATTACCGTCGAGCCCAGATTAAAGCGGCCCATTTCAGCACCGCGCTCCAGTGAGACCTCGCCTTTTTTATAATCAAAGTGGCTGACTTTTTTGTTTTTTGGCGTCACCAGTCCGTGCCAGACGGTTTCGGTCGCAGAGACGTTGATAGCACCAACTAGAATCATCACCATCGGGCCATGTTCAGTATCGAAAAAACAGACGACGCGTTCATTGCGGGCAAATAATCTGGGCACGGTCTTTACCGTGTGGCCGGCAACGCTGAACAAACGCCCGGGAATGTAGCTCATGTTGGTCAGTTCACCAGCAACGGGCATGTGGATGCGGTGGTAATCTCTGGGTGAAAGATAGATAGTCGCGAAGTTGCCGTTCTGGAAAGGGGCCGTCAGATTTTCATCACCGCCGACCAGTTCCAGTAAGCTGTAATCGTGGCCTTTGGCCTGAAACACGCGGCCGTTTTCTATTTTTCCTGCCTGACTGACAGTGCCATCGACCGGACACAGCCATGAGTTTTCAGTGTCGTCAAAAGGGCGACACTCGGGTTTCAGGGCGCGGGTAAAAAATGCATTGAGACTTTCATAAGCATACTTATCTTCAATCGCGGCCTCTTCCATATTGACCGCGTTGAATTTTGTGTATATTCGAATAAAAAAGTCTTTTAAGGGGCGGGATTTAATTCGCGCCAGCTTGAATATGCACCATGAAATACCATGATGAGGTAAGACATAAAAAGGCGTGGATAAAATATAGTCCCGTAACGATGCCTTCATATTAGTGATGCATGTGGTGGCTATGATCCATCATCTGCTTTTTCACCGGCACCTCAAGTTTGATGCTGTCACCATTTTCAAGTTTTAAATCAAGTGTTGCCTGATCACCGGCTTTTAATCTTTTTACAGGGTTGAACAGCATGATGTGATGACTGCCGGCTTTTAATACCAGCTTGCCTTTGGCAGGGATGGTCAAGGTGCTCATGTGTTCCATTTTGGCCATGTCACCTTCATTTTTGGTCTGGTGAAATGAGATGCGCTTGAAACTCTCAGAGGTAGCTGAAACGACTTTGACGGTCTGGTCACTTGAGTTGTTGATTTCCATATAGGCCGCCATGACTTTGCTGGATGGTGGTGCTTCAGCGATCCATGCGCCGTCAAAGGAAAGTGACGATCCGGCTGCAGCGCTATGGCTGAAAAAGAGTGCTGCAAACAGCAGAGATATAAGTGAATGTAGTTTCATGTATCAAGTCCTCATTATTGAGGTGCAGATTATAGGGGCTGGCCGGCCATCAGGAAAGTACTCCGGGTTGAGATTTGTGCAGGCAGGGCTGATAACAGCTAAAATTCGCGTTTATGATGACAAAGATCAATATCGATGAACTGGCTGAAGAGCTGATTAGCCTGCGCGACTGCATCCGCTGGGGGGTGAGCGCGTTCAACGCTGCCGAGCTCAGCTTCGTGCAGGGCATGCCCAGTGCGCTGGATGAGGCTGTGTATCTCTGCCTGGCCGCGCTGCATCTGCCACCGGACTTCAGCGAGGACTATTTTGACTGCAGGCTGACCCAGGCCGAACGCAGGGCAGTGTTGGGCTATTACCGGCAGCGTATTGAGCAGAAAAAGCCCGCCGCCTACATCACCAATGAGGCCTGGTTTGCCGGTCTGAGTTTTTATGTTGATGAGCGCGTGCTGATCCCGCGTTCACCGTTTGCCGAGCTGATTGAGTCACATTTCCAGCCCTGGGTTATGGCTGATGAAGTGCACAATATCCTGGAGCTGTGTACCGGTAGCGGTTGTATCGCCATTGCCTGTGCCCATGCCTTTGAACATGCCAATGTGGTTGCCAGTGATATCTCTGCGGATGCGCTGGCAGTGGCTGAAATCAATCGTCACAACTACGGCCTCGAAGACCGGCTGGAGCTGGTGCAGTCTGACCTGTTCGAGAATGTGCCCAACCGGAAGTACGACCTGATTGTCAGTAACCCGCCTTATGTTTCCGAGCAGGAAATGGCCGGGCTCAGCGATGAGCTCAAACTTGAACCCGCGCTGGGGCTGGCTGCTGGTGAGCTGGGGCTGGATGTAGTCATCCCGATGCTGAAATGGGCGCGTGAATTTCTCTCGGATAGCGGCATACTGGTGGTCGAAGTCGGTTATTCATGGCCGGCACTGGAAGCCGCGCTGCCCAACGTGCCACTGCTGTGGCTGGATTTTGAATACGGTGGTGAAGGCGTGTTTATGCTCACCGCCGAGCAACTCGACAGACATCGGGATGATATAGAGGCGCTTTGAGTGGTAATATTCGTCAACTCATAACAATAACGATTTAGTCTAATTATGTCTGGAAACACCATCGGAAAACTCTTCACCGTCACCACCAGTGGCGAATCTCACGGCCCTGCCTTGCTGGGTATCGTCGATGGCTGCCCACCGGGGCTGGAAATCAGTGAGGCTGACCTGCAGCTGGAACTGGATCGCCGCAAGCCTGGCACCTCACGCCACACCACGCAGCGCCGCGAGCCGGATGAGGTCAGAATTCTCTCCGGCGTGTTCGAAGGCAGGACCACCGGTTGCAGCATCGGCCTGATGATCGAAAACGTCGACCAGCGCTCGAAAGACTACGGCGACATCATGAACACCTTCCGCCCCGGTCACGCCGATTACACCTATCAGCAGAAATACGGTTTCCGCGATTACCGCGGTGGTGGCCGTTCCTCGGCGCGTGAGACCGCGATGCGGGTTGCTGCCGGCGCGATTGCTAAAAAGTACCTGGCGGATCGTTACGGTATCAAAATCTATGGTTACCTCTCGCAGCTCGGGCCGATCGAAATCGAAAACATCAATCTCGATGAAGTGCGCAACAATCCATTCTTCTGTCCCGACGCCAGCAAGGTTGAAGAGATGGAGGCCTATATGGATGCCCTGCGCAAAGAAGGCAATTCGGTTGGTGCAAAAATTACTACTGTGGCCGAAGGCGTACCACCGGGTCTGGGTGAACCAGTATTCGACCGCCTCGATGCCGACATCGCACAGTCAATGATGGGCATCAATGCCGCCAAGGGCGTCGAGATCGGTGACGGCTTTGGTTGTGTCGCCGCCAAAGGCACCGAGTTCCGTGATGAGATCACCCCTGACGGTTTCCTCAGCAATCACATGGGCGGCGTCCTCGGTGGTATTTCATCCGGCCAGGATATTGTCGTGCACACTGCGTTCAAACCAACCTCAAGCATGCGCCTGCCGGGCCGCTCGGTCGATATCAACGGTGAGCCCACTGAGGTCGTCACCAAGGGTCGCCACGACCCCTGTGTTGGCATCCGCGCGACGCCGATCTGTGAAGCCATGCTGGCGATCACCCTGCTCGACCACATGATGCGTTTTAATGCACAGTGTGGTGATGTTGAGTCGAACACGCCGGTTATTCCGTCACAAGCCTGATCGCTTTGTCGATTAAAGATGAGTAATGCGCCGATTCCTTATTGGAGACTGAGTAGTTTTTATTTTTTCTACTTCGCCTCGCTCGGTTCGCTGGTGCCTTACTGGAGCCTGTACCTGAAAGACCTGGGTTTTGATGCCCAGGCCATTGGCACCCTGATCGCGTTCCTGCCCGCAACCAAGATTTTTGCACCCTATATCTGGGGCTGGCTGGCCGACCATACCCAAAAGTCGCTGACCATTATTCGCATCGCCAACCTGCTGGCCGTGGTTGCCTTTGCCGGTGTCTTTATCGGTGACAGCTACTGGTGGCTGGCGCTGGTGATGTTCCTGTTCAGTTTTTTCTGGAACTCCTCGCTGCCGCAGTTTGAAGCGACCACGCTGAATCACCTCGAAAATAAAATCCATCGTTACAGCAATATCCGTCTCTGGGGTTCGCTGGGTTTTATTTTTATGGTCATCGGCCTCGGTGAGTTTTTCCAGCGTTACAGCATCGGCTGGTTGCCGGTGGTGGTTTTTGTACTGCTCGCTGCGATATTTTTTGTCAGCCTGATGGTGCCGGAACGCCTGCATGCAGAACACGAGGAGCAGGCGCACATCATGAGCGTGGTACGCCAGCCGGTGGTGCTGGCATTCCTTGCCGTATGTTTTTTAATCGTACTCAGTCACGGGCCTTATTACACCTTCTACAGTATCTATCTCGAAGACCACGGTTATAGCCGTCGCTTCATCGGCATCTTCTGGGCGGTCGGGGTTATTGCAGAAGTGGTCATCTTTTTATTAATGCATCGCATCATTCCAGTGGTGGGCGTGCGCGTATTATTATTGATTACACTCGCACTTACCGCGCTGCGTTGGCTATTGATAGGTTTCTTTCCCGATAACACGCCGGTGCTGTTTTTTGCCCAGCTGTTCCATGCCTTTAGTTTTGGCGTGTTTCATGCGGTTGGGATTATGCTGGTACACCAGTTTTTCACCGGCAAACATCAGGGCAGGGGGCAGGCTTTATATGCCAGTTTGAGTTTTGGTGTGGGCGGCGCTGTGGGTAGTCTGGTAAGCGGTGTGCTTTGGGATCGGATTGATTATTCGAGCCTGTTTGCCTTGGCGGCTTTGGCCGCGTTGCTGGCGTGGGGGATAGTCTGGCGGTTTATGCGGGTGGAGATTAAGTAGATTGGTGATCCTTCTCATAGAAGAAACAGCGTCGCCAGTCCGAGAAAACTCAGGAAGCCGACGATGTCAGTGACCGTGGTCAAAACCACTGCACCGGAGAGTGCCGGGTCTATGCCCATACGGGTTAATACGATTGGAATCAAAACACCGGAAAAGGCGGCCGCAATCAGGTTAAGCATCATGGCAGCTGCAATAATCAGCGCAATGCCTGCCTCCTGAAACCAGAAGTAGGTCACTATTGCCACCACCATGGCCCAGGCAAAGCCATTCAATAAACCCACGGCCAGTTCCTTGTTGCTCAGCCAGCGCAGGTTGGCGCTACTTACCTGGTTCAGTGCAAGACCACGAATGGTCAGGGTCAAGGTCTGGCTACCCGCGATGCCACCCATGCTGGCGACTACGGGCATCAATACAGCCAGGGCGACGAATTTGTCTAATACCAGTTCAAAGCGACCTATCACCCAGGCGGCCATAAAGACGGTAATGAGGTTGATGCCCAGCCAGATGGCGCGACGTTTTGCACTGGGTAATACTGCGGCAAAAAGGTCTTCATCTTCAACTAGTCCAGCACTGGCGAGTAAGGCTTTATCTGCTTCAGCCAGAATGATGTCGACGACGTTATCAACAGTGATACGTCCCAGCAGTTTATTCTGTTCATCGACAACAGCCACCGAGATAAGGTCTCGTCGTTCGAATAGCACCGCAACGTCATGTTCGTTGGCGCTAGCCTGAACTGAAACGGTGGTAGTCTGCATGATTTCAGAAACCTGAGCATCAGGGTTTTCAGTCACGGTGTCAGCGAGGGTTAATTTGCCCAGATAAGTGCCGTGTTCGTCAATCACCATCAGGGCATCAGTATGATGTGGCAGCGGTTTCAGGCGTCGCAAATAACGCAGTACTACGGCTAATGAGACGTCCTGGCGTACGCTGATAACGTCTGAACTCATCAGTCGACCCGCACTGTTATCGGCAAAGGAAAGCGTGTTTTCCAGGCGTTGCCGACGATCCTCGTCCAGTGATTCCAGCACTGCTTCGCTGATGTCTTCTGGCAGTTCATCCATGACATCGGCGAGGTCTTCCACTTCCATGCTTTCGGTGGCGGTGATTACATCGGCATGTTCCATTTCACCAATGATGCTATTTCGGACTTCATCGCCGAGGTAAGTAAGAGTCTCGCCCTCTACGCTCTGTGGCAGTAACTTCCACAGTTGTTGACGTAATTCAGGCGGCAGTGATTCCAGTAGACCGGCGATTTCAGCCGCATGCTGATGCTCAAGGTATGTGCTGACGGCGATGTCATCTTCGGCTTTTAAAAGACCGATGATGAAATCAACCTGATGTGGTTCCTCTTCCTGTTCGATGTTAGCAGTTACTGGGTTCATGTGTGTTTTAATTGTCTTTTTTTTACCGGGGTAAATTAATAACAGATGTTCAATCAGTCTTAATTTTTCTATTCAAAGATTCAATCGGCAGTCTGCACTGCATGACAATTTTACACGTGATTTGTACCAAAGAGTTGCTGGTGCCTGATAGTTAAGTGAAAGATTTTTCTGTTTGAGATTATTGTCTCGAATCAGAATCGGATTTCTGTGTATCAGGATGTGGAAGCATATATACTACTAACAGGGTACGTTGGCTGTTACGCTTGAGTTAAATTAAAAAAATAACGGGGGCTAAAAGTTATGGTTTATGTCAAACGGATTGTTTTGGATGTGCTTAAACCGCATCAGCCGAATGCGCTGGAATTTTCACAGGCCATTGCCAAAGTTGGCATCGATTATTGTGTGCACCTGATCGTGCTCGAAGTGGATGAAAATACTGAAACCATTCAAATAGAGGTAACGGGAAGCGCGATTGATTTTGAAGCCATTCAGGTGGTGATCAAAGATCTAGGTGGTTCACTGCATAGTATTGATGAGGTCGAAGTGCAAAGCGAAACCGATCCTGCTTAGAGATTGATGGACATGTTGGGCCAGGTAAAATTTCTGCTTGATATCAGCCGCAGCCGGGATATTGTTCGGCGCTATTTTGTGGTTAATGGTTTTGACGGTGCACTCACCATGCTGGGTTTGATCATCGGTTTTATTGTCAGTGAATCTGACGATTTAGCGGTGATTATAAATGTCTGCCTGGGTGCGGCGATTGCACTGGGTATGAGTGGTTTGAGCAGCGCTTACATCAGTGAATCGGCCGAACGTAAGCACGCGCTGGATAAACTGGAGCAGGCGATGATCAGCGACCTCGGTGATAGTGCACACGGTGAGGCCTCACGCTGGGTGCCGTTGTTGGTCGCGCTGGTGAATGGTCTGGCACCACTACTGATCTCATTTCTGATTCTGTTGCCGATATGGCTATCCATTTCCGGTATTGTGTTGCCGCTATCGCCGCTTTACGCTGCCATCATTGTCGCCTTATTATTGATCTTTCTACTGGGTATGTTTCTGGGAAGCATCGCCGGTATTTCCTGGCTACGCAGTGGCCTGCAGACTTTGTTAGTTGCCGTGGTCACCGTCGTGCTTATTTATCTGTTTGCAGGTCGTTAAAATGGCCTCGCCCATCTGGCACGGTGTGGAGTCTGATGAGGTTTTGCAGTACCTCGAATCTTCAGCAACGGGGCTGACTTCCAGCGAAGCAAAAAAACGTCTGGCCGAACATGGCCAAAATGTTATTCCTGAAAAACAACAACGTTCGCTGCTGGCCATATTGCTCGGCCAGTTTGCCGATTTTATGATCATGGTGCTGCTGGCCGCCGCGTTGATCTCCGGTTTTGTCGGCGAGCCACAGGACACCATCGCCATTCTGGTCATCGTTCTGCTCAATGCCATCATCGGAGCGGTACAGGAATTCAGGGCAGAACGTGCGGTCGCCGCATTGCGTGAAATGGCCGCGCCGGAAGCACATGTTTATCGTGATGATCAGGTGGTGACACTGGTTTCGGCAGAGCTGGTGCCGGGCGATGTCGTGGTGCTGGAAGCGGGCAGTGTGGTGCCCGCTGATCTGAGGCTGCTTGAAGTCGAAGAAATGCAGGCTGATGAATCGGCGCTGACCGGAGAATCACATTCGGTGGAAAAACAAATAGCAGGCTTAAACAGGGCGGATCTTGCCATCGGTGATCGGCAGAATATGGCTTTCAAGAGCAGCCTGATTACCCGCGGGCACGGAGTGGGTGTGGTGGTGGCGACCGGCCTGAATACCGAGATTGGCCGCATCGCCGGACTATTGCAGGCTGAGGCCGGAGTAAAAACCCCGCTACAGGTTCGACTGACTCGCTTTGGTCGTTACCTGGCACTGTCTGTACTGGCTATTTGCGCCATCGTCTTTACTGCCGGATTGTTGCAGGGCCAGCCGGTCATGCTGATGTTCCTCACTGCCATCAGCCTGGCGGTGGCGGCGATACCGGAAGCACTGCCTGCGGTGGTAACTATCTCGCTGACCCTCGGGGCGCATAAGCTAATCCGGTATAACGCGCTGGTGCGTAATCTACCGGCGGTGGAGACCCTTGGTTCGGTTACCTATATCTGCACCGACAAGACCGGCACGCTTACCCAGAACCGCATGAATGCTGAGCGCTTTTATGTCGATGGTGAGTGGCGTGATGTCTTGCCGGATGCCGCCGCCAGTGTTGTTGCTGCGCAGCTGGGGCAGGCCATGGCATTAAATAACGATATTGCCGATAAAGATGGTCAGCCTGCCGGTGAGCCGACCGAACTGGCGTTATTCGAAGCGGCGGCCAAAGCAGGTTTTGACAAGGTCGCGCTGGAACAGAGTTATCCGCGTCTGGCGGCGATTGCCTTTAGCAGCGAACGTAAACAGATGACCACCCTGCACCAGTCAACAGAGGCCGTACTTGCCTACGTCAAGGGTGCACCGGAGCGGTTGTTGGCGCAGTCTACCAAAGCCTCGGGTATTGATGCCCCGATGGCTTTGGATGACAAGATACTGCTGCTGGAAGCGGAACGCCTGGCCAGTGAAGGTTACCGGGTGCTGGCATTTGCCATGCGCGAATTTGCCAGTTTACCGGGGCCTCTTGAACCGGAAAAAATTGAACAGGATCTGACCTTTCTCGGGCTGGTCGCACTGATTGACCCACCGCGACTCGAAGTGCCGCAGGCCATCGCCGACTGTTTAAGTGCCGGCATAACCCCGGTGATGATTACCGGTGACCATGTTGGCACAGCCATGGCTATCGCAGGACGCCTGGGTATCGCCAGGCATGATCAGGAAATTTTGAGCGGAGAGGAGCTGGCAGAACTCTCCGATGAAATGTTTGCCCGGCGGGTCGAATCTATCCGGGTGTATGCCCGCGTTAGCCCCGAGCAGAAAATACGCATCGTCAAAGCCCTGCAGGAGAACGGTGAATTTGTCGCCATGACCGGCGATGGTGTCAATGACGCCCCTGCGTTAAAACGAGCCGGCATCGGTGTTGCTATGGGCCTGCAGGGAACCGATGTCGCACGTGAAGCCGCCGACATGGTGTTGCTGGATGATGACTTCACCACCATTGTGCATGCAGTGCGAGCCGGTCGCCGCATCTTCGACAACATTCGCAAGTTTATTAAATACACTATGAGCTCGAATTCGGGCGAAATCCTGACACTGTTTCTCGCCCCCTTTCTCGGCCTGCCGATACCGCTGTTACCGATTCATATTCTCTGGATCAACCTGGTCACCGACGGCCTGCCGGGGCTGGCACTTACCGCCGAACCCGCCGAGCCGGACATCATGTCCCGCCCGCCGCGGCCACCGCAGGAAAATATCTTTGCCCATGGCATGTGGCAGCACATTATCTGGGTTGGCTTGTTTATTGGTGGTCTGTCGATTGCTGCCATGGCCTGGGCGATTTCACGAAATGCAACCTACTGGCAGACCATGGTGTTTACCGTGCTCACTGTCTCGCAACTGTTTCATTCACTTGCTGTTCGCAGCGAAAGGGCATCGCTGTTCAGTATTGGTTTGTTCAGTAATCTGCCGATGTTAGGCGCAGTGCTATTGACCCTGCTGTTGCAACTGGCGGTGATATATCTGCCTGTACTGAATGACATCTTCCATACCCAGGCATTGCCGATGTTCGAACTGGTCCTGTGCCTGCTACTGTCTTCACTGGTGCTGGTCGCGGTCGAGATTGAAAAGTGGCTGGTGCGCTGTGGCCTTATTTATAGCAACGGTTGATTTTTTGAGTGCCACTCGGGCCAGAGTATAAAAATATAGCGCCTCGCCGCATACCACTCACTACCACAAAAATATCAGGTTATTAAAACCAGAAGGAAAAGTTAAGATCTCTCAAAGGCATTCGACTGGAGAAAACAAAATGAAAACAAACACCCTGATTATATTTTGTTTTCTATTCCAGCTGCATATTTCTCCCATAGTCGCCAAAGAAAACCCCAGCTTGATAGTAACCACCCTCGTCGAAGGATTAGAGCATCCCTGGGGCATGGCCTTTCTGCCGGATAATCGAATACTCATCACCGAACGGCCGGGCAGGTTGCGGCTGATGGAAAAGGGACGTTTGCATCCGCAGGCGATAAGCGGGCTGCCTGAAATTGAAGCTGAGGGTCAGGGTGGTTTGCTCGATGTAGTGTTGCATCCTGATTACCGGAGTAATGGCTGGATTTATTTTTCTTTTAGTGCCGAGAATGAGCAGGGCATTGGTACAGAAGTGGCACGTGCCCGTCTTGAAGGAATGAAATTAACTGATTTGGAAATACTGTTTCGGGTTGAGAAAAAAAGTGGGGGTGGCCGTCACTTTGGTTCACGGCTGGTGTTCGACCGTGAAAACTATCTTTACATTAGTGTGGGTGAACGGGGAGACCGGCCGCGAGCGCAGGATATCAATGATCACGCCGGTTCTATCATTCGATTGCACGATGATGGCCGTGTGCCCAAAGATAACCCCTTTGCCGGCCAGCGCAATGCCAAAGCTGAGATCTACAGTTATGGCCACCGTAATCCGCAGGGCATGACTTTGCACCCGGAAACGGGTGAGGTCTGGACGCATGAACACGGGCCTCAGGGCGGTGATGAAATCAATATTATTCAGTCAGGAAAAAACTACGGCTGGCCAGTCATCACCTACGGTGTTAATTATGTTTGGGGTACGAAGATTGGTGAAGGTTCTCACAGGCCCGGTATGGAACAGCCGCTTTACTACTGGGACCCTTCTATCGCGCCCTCCGGCATGGCTTTTTATGATGGTGACAAGTTTTCGCAGTGGAAAGGCCATTTGTTTGTTGGCTCGCTCAAGTTCCAGTTGCTGGTACGGTTAGAAATCAAAAACAATAAAGTGATTAAAGAAACGCGTTTGTTAGCTGGGGAATATGGCCGAATACGTGATGTGCGTAATGGCCCTGATGGTTATATTTATTTGCTGACCGATGAGGCTGACGGCCGTTTATTGCGGCTTGAGCCTCGGTGATTAAAACCTACTCATCCTCAGCAATATAGTACTCAGTTTGTGTGCCTGTATGTGACTGGTCATCAAATACCTTAAATTCATGCGTGCCTATGCGAATTGAATCACCATGTTTGAGTTTTTGCTCTTTGATCGGCTCATTGTTGACGTAAGTTCCATTGGTGCTACCCAGGTCGGTAATGGTGATATCGAACATTTCGGGGATGCAGTCGTTGGGCTCGAATTTTATCTGTGCATGCTCGCCACTTATTACGCTGTCGTCCAGTTGTAAGCTATTGCCAGGGTTGCGGCCTATGGTGTAATCCCCCTCAGTCATATCAATTTCAGAAATAACAACGCGATTAAGAATATGCTTTAGTTTTATCAAGGTTCACTCCTGGGGTGTGTATGATTGTTGTAGTTGACATTACATGGTGCTGGATCGTTACCCACGTGTTTTTAGCATAGTTACTATGGCGTCTCAATGGTAAATAAGGCGTCATTTTCCTTGAATACGGTTGAGCCTTGTGTCACTGCCAATGATTTTATCTGGCCGTTGACCGGTGCCTTTACGTGGTAATAATCCAGCCAGGCCTTATGCATTTCCAGTTCACCCTCAGCCTTAATCAGGGCCTGCTGTGCCATGTCCAGGTCGCGTTGTGCGCGTTCTAGCGGGCGGCGTGCAATCACGGTGCGATCGTACATGTCCTGGGTCTGCTCAAATTCGATCCGGGTGTCTGCCAGCGCGGCTTTACGATAGGCGATTTCCGCGGTTAGCGCTTTTAGTCTGGCCTGGTAATAGCGGTCGTCAATTTTCAATACCAGCTCACCGGCCTTGACCTGCTGCCCGGCTGTTACCCGTACCTGTGTAACCTGGCCGGTCACCAGTGCGCCCACTTTGACTTCATCGGCGTGCGCGTTGAAGGCGAGCATGAGTACCGCTGCTAACAGTATTATTGTTTTCATCATGGCCTACTCCGATTCCTGCTTTGGTTGTTCGGTTAAATTTTTTACTCCGGTGAGTGCCTGCATTTTTGCCCAGAGCAGGGCACTTTTCAGGTCAAACTCGAGGGCATCATAATGTGTCTGCGAAATGCGCACCATGGCATCACCCAAATCGGTCTGTTGTTCATTTTCATACAGTGCCCGTTTGTAATCCAGGTTGAAATCTGCCGCGTCCTGGCCGGCTGTCACTGCCTTTCTTTCCACCGCGAGTAGCTTTAGCTGAAAATACAGGTTCATGACCTGTTCACGAACCTGTTGTTCAATGTCAAATACCTCGGCCCGGGTCTGCAGGCTTTGTGCGCGTTCACGATCGATCCTGGATTTGCCCAGGCCGCCATCGTATAACGGGATGTTAATCGAGACCTCGGCGTGCCAGTTGCCTTCACGCGTCTCCGGGTAACTCGATAACTGGCCCAGCCAGGCATCGGCGCGGATCGCCGGGCCATGTTCGGCCTGGGCGCTGGCGATGCGATACTGGCTGGCATCGTAGGCCTGCCTGGCGGCGAGAATCTCGGGGTTATTGTTCAGCGCGAGGTTTAGATAATGTTCGAGCTCTAATAAAGACTCGGGCGGGCCGGATAGCTCCGGCAGTTCCAGGTCCGGGACTACGATACCCGGTTGTCCCATGGCATTTGCCAGTAGCATCGGCAGGCGGCGGAGGTCGGCCTGTGCGCGCTGGCGTTTGAGCAGTGCCTTCTGGTAGTTCTCTTCCGACTGATACAGTTCGGTATCGGAGGCCAGCCCCAGTTCATGTGCATCACGAATTTTGTCCAGCGTGACATAGGCAATGGCCATGGCCTCGTTTTCTATGCGGTAGCGGGCATCGGCGAGCAGTACATCAAAATAGGCACGCATCAGGTCCAGGCGAAACTGTTTTTCAATCGATTGAAGCCGGTATTCACTGGCCTTGCTGTCGTGCAACCAGGCCTGGTTGTCGGAGGTGGTGCGCCCAAAATCGTACAGCGGTAGCCCCATGTGTAGTGCGGCACGGTTGTAATCCTGTTCCTCATTGAAGAATTCGCGTTTGCCCAGGCGACCCTCCAGGTCAAAGTTGATGCTGTCCTGTGCGTCGGCTTCTGTCTGCTGCGCCTGCGCCTGCAACAGGTGCGCCTGCTGACGCATGAAGTCCGGGTTCATGTGTGAGGACAGTTCCAGCACATAGTCCAAAGTCAGTGGCGTTGGCAGGGGTTCGGGCTGTTGTGCCTGCACACTGATAGCGTTCATCAGGCAGGCCAGGCCGATCAGGCTAAGTCGTTTCATCATGAATGCTTCATTTTTTATTATTGAGACTTCGAGCGTTTGTAACGGGTAAACGGCATGTCTTTATAGTGGCCATTGACGACGAATTCACCTAACAGCATAAACTCTTTTTTGTCTTTGGTCGGACCGGTATAGCGCACTACCGGTTTGCCTTCAAGGTCAAAGAAAATCATCACCGGTGTGGCTCGAACCCGGTATTTTTTTTCAGCCATTTCCTTGCCGGTGTCATATTCAGTGCCGTCAAAGTCGATAACACTATTGCCGCCTAAAATATTAAAACGGTAGGTTTTAAAGTGCTCGCGAAAATACGCAATGACATCGTCTTCCCTCAGGATGGTCTCCTGCATGCGTTGGCAGAACGGGCAGTCATCCATTTCAAAGAAGACAAATACACCTTTTTTGCCGTCATCACTCGCTGCGATCAGGTCTTCTTCAAAGTCACCAAAATTTAGGTCAAAAAAATCAGCCGCTCCTGCGTGATTCGACAGGCTTAGCAGCAACGCCATTAACAATACTTTAATATTTCTCACTATGACACCTGTGCAGTTTTTATTTTTACTTGTTTGCGCTCATCGAGGACTGAGAGCTGGAGCCGAAGCAAAAGTTTCCAGTATACTAATCTGAAAATTCCTGATGTTAAACCTTTTGCTTCAAAAATGGCCGAGACGTGTGCCTGTTTTCATGTTGTAGGTGGTTTGATGCCCGCTTCTGCCAGTGCACGCATGCGCTGCGCATGGCAATCACGCGCATCTTTTACCATATAATGTTCACCTGAGTGACGGAAGCCTATTTTTGTATAGAAGCGTTTGAGCTGGTTTTTGAGTTCGGGGGTGCGTTGTTCAGATTCTTCATCAACGATGGGTACGGCTTTCAGTGCGACCAGTGCGTTGTTCATGTCTACCACCTGACTCATACGTTTCATCATTTCTGTTCCGAGACCGTGATTCCTGTATTCAGGTTCGACCATGAGTTCAGCGATGTAGACCAGGCCGCTACAGGGGGTTTCTTCTGATTCGTCCTTGCTGAAGGATTCAAGAAAGCAGTTATTGTTTGAAAGGATATGGGTACCAAGATCAGAAATTTCGGGTGAAATGGAGTCAAACAGCTCCTGTAAGTTGTCGAATGATTTGCGGGCCAGTGAAATATCGATCCGTTGTCCCTTGATAGTGGCGACCACCTTATCCTCGGCGGTATCATCATCCCAGAGAATGGCCTTGCCCTGAAAATCGAGCAGCAGATGGTTGAATTCTTCCATATCTGAAGGTTTGATGGAGAACTCAAATTCTAAATCTGATAGAAGGTCTGATTGCATTATATCTGTGCCATCGTCGGTATATGAGTTGTTTCTAATATGCGGTCAAAGCTGTTAAAAATCAAGTCAATAATGCATTAGATGGTGTAGTGTTGAGGTAGCTCAATTAACTAACTTTCTAAATATTGCCTTATGACAAAACCATCTGTAGCCGTAGTTGCCGGTTCACAACTGGCGGATTACCACTTTGGTGAGGATCATCCGTTTGGCCCGTACCGGCACCAGGCCTTTCTTGATGGCATGGACAGGCTGGGTTTGAGCTCACAGGTTGAATGGCTGGAGCCGGTTCAGTGTGATATTCAAAGCCTGCAAAGTTTTCATAAGAATGAATTTGTTGAAATGGTGAGGCAGCGATCAGATGAGGGGACTGGGTTTCTCGATAGCGGTGATACGCCCGCCCGAAAAGGTATTTTCGAAGCGGCATCAACAGTAGTGGGCTCGGTGCTTGAAATGATCGATAAGATCATGGATAAACAGTTTCGCCGTGGCTTTGTGCCGATTGCCGGGCTTCACCATGGCTACCGGGACCACTGCAGCGGGTTCTGCGTGTTCAATGATTGTGCTATCGCCATTGAGCACTTGCGCAGGCAGCATGGCTTGCAGAAAATTTTATACGTTGATATTGATGCTCACCATGGTGACGGCGTGTTTTATAACTACGATAGTGATAGCAATCTGTTTATGGTCGATTTTCACGAAGATGGGCACTTTCTGTACCCCGGCACGGGTGATGTGGATGAAACCGGCTGTGGCCCCGCCAAAGGCACAATGCTGAATTTTCCTATGCCCATGCAGGCGAATGATGCGGATTTTTCCCGCTTATGGCCTGAGGCAGAAGCCTTCATAAAATTGGTAAAACCGGAGTTCATTATTTTGCAGTGTGGTGCTGATGCAATGAAAGGTGATCCGATTACGCATCTGGAGTTTTCACAAAAATCCTACCAGCTGGCGGCGGAAAGGTTATCTCACATTGCCGATGAAGTTTGTGATGGCAGAATGATTGCCCTGGGTGGCGGTGGCTATAACAAGGAAAATATATCGCTGGCGTGGCCGGTGGTTGTGCGTGCGATGCTTTAGTTTTTATTGCCGAGTAATTGTAACAGCGCATTCGCCGGCCCAGAACGGGTTCTCGATTTATGAAACACCACGCCCAGTTCACGTTGCATTTTTACTGTCTTGATATCAATGACCTTTAACGAATCATCGATCATCGAGTCGGGGATTACGCCCCAGCCGAGTCCTGTTTCAACCATGGCCTTGATGGTTTCCAGGTAGTTGGTTTCGATCAGGATGTTGATGCTGTCATCGAGTTGCAGGGCGTGGTCGATCAGCGCGCGGGTGTAGGTGCCGTGGCTGGGCAGGATCGACGGTGCTTGTAGTAGTTGTTTACGCGTGACTTTGCCCGTGGCCAGCGGGTGGTCGGCGGCGACGACGCAGTGCATCGGGTCATTCCACACGGTTTGCAGGCTGAGGCGTTCATCCGGCTGGCTGGGCAGGGTGACGATGCCAAGTTCGATGTCGCCGTATAGCACTTGCTGGCAGGCCTGTTCCGAATCCATGAACTGCAATTCTAGATCGACATCGGGATAGTTTTTTGCATATTTTCCCAGTATGGCGGGCAGACGGTGCAGGCCGACGTGGTGGCTGGTGGCGAAACGCAGATGGCCGCGGGTGGTCTCGCGCAGGTTGCTGATGATGCGTTCGCTTTCTTCGAGTTCACCGAGGATGCGCTGGTAGGCTGGGATCAGTGCCCGGCCTGCTTCGGTAAGTTGTACGCTTTTACCGATGCGGTCGAACAGGTGGATATCAAGATGTTGCTCCATGCTCTGGATGCGTTTGCTGATTGCGGGCTGGGTCAGGTGCAGGGCCTCGGCGGCGCGTGAGAATGACTCGGTTTCGCTGACCGCGAGAAAGGCTTTTATATTCTGGATATCCATTATCTTATTATATTCCATAAAGGAATGAATATTATAAAAATAATGAATTTGTGTTATTTGTGATTCAGGTCTATTCTTCGTATCACTAAGAAAATATGAGAATGAGTAATACCCAATGACGGCCAGAACTTTATACGACAAATTGTGGGATATGCACGTAGTGCGCAGTGAAAATGATGGTACGGCTTTGCTTTATATCGACCGCCATCTGGTGCATGAGGTGACTTCGCCACAGGCGTTTGAAGGCCTGCGCATGGCGGGGCGTAAGCCATGGCGGGTGAATTCAATTGTTGCGGTGCCCGACCATAATGTGCCGACCACCGACCGTAGTGCCGGTATTGAAGATCCGGTGGCGCGCCTGCAGGTGGAGACGCTGGATAGCAACTGCCAGGAATTTGGCCTGAACGAATTTGTCATGTCTGATATCCGTCAGGGCATCGTGCACGTGATTGGCCCTGAGCAGGGCGCGACACTGCCGGGCATGACCGTGGTTTGTGGTGATTCACATACTTCCACGCACGGTGCTTTTGGTGCACTGGCTTTTGGTATTGGTACCTCTGAAGTCGAGCACGTGCTGGCAACCCAGTGCCTGTTGCAGAAGAAGAGCAAGAACATGCTGGTCAGTGTCGATGGTGATGTTGCCGACGGCGTTACCGCGAAAGACATTGTGCTGGCGATTATCGGTAAGTTGGGCACCGCCGGCGGCACCGGCTATGCGATTGAGTTTGGCGGTGAGGCGATTCGTGCGCTCAGCATGGAAGGCCGCATGACGGTGTGCAATATGGCGATTGAAGCCGGTGCCCGTGCCGGTATGGTTGCGGTTGATGCGACCACGATTGAATATGTTAAAGGCCGACCTTATTCGCCAGCGGCTAATGACTGGGATCGGGCTATTGCAGAATGGAAAGAATTGCATTCTGATGCCGATGCAAAATTTGATGAAGAAATTCACATCAACGCGGCTTCGATCAAACCGCAGGTGACCTGGGGTACGTCACCGGAAATGGTGGTGGCGATTGATGCTGTTGTACCCGATCCGGATAAAGAAACTGACAGTGTTAAAGCCGACGGTATGCGTAAGGCACTGGCTTATATGGATTTAAAAGCGGGTACGCCGATCAATGAGGTGTCGATAGATAAAGTGTTCATTGGTTCGTGCACCAATTCGCGCATCGAAGATTTACGGGCTGCGGCAAAAGTGGCTGAAGGCAAACAGGTTGCGGGCAATGTGAAGTTGGCGCTGGTGGTGCCGGGCTCCGGCCTGGTGAAGCAGCAGGCTGAAGCAGAAGGCCTGGATAAAATTTTCATTGCAGCCGGTTTTGAATGGCGTGAACCGGGCTGTTCCATGTGTCTGGCGATGAATGCTGATCGGCTGGAGCCGGGCGAGCGTTGCGCCTCAACTTCAAATCGAAATTTTGAAGGCCGTCAGGGTGCCGGTGGTCGTACCCATCTGGTGAGTCCAGCGATGGCGGCAGCGGCTGCAATTGCCGGCCATTTTGCAGATGCGAAAGAGGTGAGCTAGTGATGCATAAAGTTATTATTGTTCTGCTGACTGCTGTTGGTTTAGTTGCCTGCCAGGAGACATGGAAAGGCGTGAAGAAAGATTCTAAAACTATTACGCGTTCAATGGGTGATGCGGGTAATCATCTGGGTAAAAAAATCAGTGGTGCTTTGAGTGATGATGAAGACAAGAAAAAGAAGGAAGAGGATGAGTAATGCAGGCATTTAAACAGCATAAGGGTATTGTTGCGCCGATGGATCGACCCAATGTTGATACCGACGCGATTATTCCAAAACAGTTTCTGAAATCGATTAAGCGTTCCGGTTTCGGACCGAATGCATTTGATGACTGGCGCTACCTTGATGCCGGTGGGCCGGATATTGATAACGATACTCGTCGGGTCAATCCTGATTTTATCTTGAATCAATCGCCGTTTGATAAGGCAACGATTCTGGTTGCCAGAGAAAATTTTGGTTGTGGCTCATCACGTGAACACGCAGTCTGGGCACTGGATGATTTTGGTTTTCGTGCGGTGCTGGCACCGAGTTTTGCCGATATCTTTTTTAATAACAGTTTTAAAAATGGTTTATTGCCGATTGTGCTGGATGCCAAAATTATCGATTCGATTTTTAAGGCAGTGGAACAGAAGCCGGGTTTTGAACTAGCGATTGACCTGGAATCGCAGACCATAGAGATGGAAGGGCAGGCGCCGATCACTTTTGAAGTGGATGAGTTTAAAAAACACTGTTTGTTGAATGGACTGGATGATATTGGCCTGACCTTGCAACATGCAGATGACATAAAAGCCTATGAGCAGAAACGTAGCCAGCAGGCGCCATGGCTGTTCTAATGAGGTAGTGTTGATGGTTAACTGGAAGAGATTTTTATTTTTGATATTGCTGGCAGGTTTTGTTGTTGCCTGTGATGTTGGAAAAAAAATATCTGTGCCAGTTGAATCGGTTGAATCTGAGCGGGCTGTTAAAAACAGGTCAGCTAATAAATTGGCCGTTAAAAAAGCCATGAATAAAAAAAAGTCAGTAGTTTATGTTTATCGCCCTGCCAGAGTGGCTAACGTCATGCTGGTGCCGGATTTAAATATCGCCGGTGTTGAAAAAATGGTTATGGGAAATGGCAGCTGTAGAAAAGTTTACCTGCCACCAGGAACCTATGCGGTAAGGCTGCAGGCAATTAAGGGCAATACCGAAGCGGTTGAACATGAGCTGAAGGTGGTTAAGGGTAAAGCCAGTTATTTGCGGGTTGATGCTTCGATGAAATTTGAAGTGGGGCAAACCTATCAGCCTTATCAACGTAGATTTGAGTTAACAGATGTGCCGGCAAAACAGGCGAGGTCTGAAATATCAGCCTGTGCAGAGGCAGATGTTGTCGAGAAGAAAAAACCTGGGGGCAAAGCCGAAAAGAAGGATGACGCAAGTTTTTCAGTAGATAAAACACAGAATCCATTCTCGCATTAACAGGTCTTTGTTGGATGGTTTTAATAAACGGTGTTAACAGACATTTAATAGTTAATCACCTATAATTCACTGCCCCCAGCGCTGGGGTATTTATATAAAAGTACTGGATTAATATGAGTAAAAAAATTGCAATTTTGCCGGGTGACGGTATTGGTATTGAGATTGTTGCTGAGGCGGTTAAAGTTCTGGAGCATCTTAGTAGCGGAGGACTTGACCTGGAATTGACCGAGGCACCTGTTGGTGGTGCGGGTTATGATGTCGCGGGCAAGCCGTTGCCGGATGAAACGCTGGCGCTGGTCAAAGCATCCGATTCAATTTTATTAGGCGCTGTTGGTGGCCCGCAGTATGAAACCCTGCCCAGAGAATTACGTCCTGAGCGTGGCCTTTTGGGTCTGCGTTCTGAGTTGGGTCTGTTTGCCAATTTGCGGCCTGCAATTCTGTACCCGCAACTGGCTGATGCGTCTTCGCTGAAACCCGAAGTGGTTGCCGGCCTGGATATTATGATCGTGCGCGAACTCACTGGCGGTATTTATTTTGGTGAGCCCCGTGGTATTCGTGAAAAAGATAACGGTGAGCGCGAAGGTTATAACACGCTGGTCTATAGTGAGTCGGAAGTGGATCGCATTTCACGCGTAGCATTTGATATTGCGATGAAACGTGGCAAAAAATTATGCTCGGTCGATAAGGCCAATGTGCTGGAAGTGTCTGAGCTCTGGCGTGAAGTGGTCGAGAAAGTCGGTGAAGAATATAAAGACGTAGAGCTGAGTCACATGTACGTTGATAATGCGGCTATGCAGCTGGTGAAATGGCCGAAGCAGTTTGACGTGATGGTGACCAAGAATATGTTTGGTGATATTTTATCTGATGCAGCGGCGATGCTGACCGGTTCAATTGGTATGCTGCCTTCGGCTTCATTAGATGCAAATAGTAAAGGTATGTACGAGCCGATTCACGGTTCTGCGCCTGACATCGCGGGCAAGGGTGTGGCTAATCCACTGGCGACGATTCTGTCGGTCGCCATGATGTTGCGTTACAGCCTGGATGAGCCGGCACTGGCCGACAAGATTGATGCTGCTGTGGGTCGCGTGCTTGATAAAGGCCTGCGCACGCCCGATATCATGGCAGAAGGCTGTAAAGAAATTGGTACCGCTGAAATGGGTGATGCTGTTTTAGTCGAGTTAGCTTAATTTAGAAATTGGAAAGAAGATAATGAGTAAAACATATGATGTTGCAGTAGTCGGTGCCACCGGTGCAGTGGGTGAAACCATGCTATCGATTCTGGCGGAACGTAATTTTCCTGTCGGTGAAGTTTATGCATTAGCCAGTAGTCGTTCAGCCGGTAAGCGAGTTGAGTTTGGTGATAAAAATATTGTGGTACAGGATCTCGCAGAATTTGATTTTTCCAAAGTTCAGATCGGCCTGTTTTCTGCGGGTGCTTCTATCTCTGAAGAGTTTGCGCCTAAGGCCGCCGCCGCTGGTTGTGTGGTTATCGATAACACTTCACAGTTTCGTTATGATGATGAGATTCCGCTGGTTGTGCCTGAAGTGAATCCACACGCGATTGCCGATCATAAAAGACATGGCATCATCGCTAATCCAAACTGTTCAACTATTCAGATGCTGGTGGCATTGAAGCCTGTTTACGATGCCGTCGGTATCACGCGTATTAATGTCGCCACTTATCAGGCTGTTTCCGGTACCGGCAAGGAAGCGATTGAAGAGCTGGCGGGTCAGACGGCGAGCCTGTTAAATGCAAAACCGATGAAGTGCGAAGTCTATCCAAAACAGATCGCGTTTAATGTCCTGCCACAAATTGATGTCTTCCTCGAAAACGGTTACACCAAGGAAGAAATGAAAATGGTCTGGGAGACACGCAAGATTTTTGAAGATGAATCGATCATGGTGAACCCGACTGCGGTTCGTGTGCCGGTATTCTTCGGTCATTCAGAAGCGGTGCATATTGAAACAAAAGAAAAGATTTCAGCTGAAAAAGTTACTGAATTACTGTCAGCGGCCGATGGTGTGATCGTGCTGGATGAGCGTAAAGATGGTGGTTATCCGACAGCGGTCACCGAGGGTGCCAATCATGACCCGGTCTATGTGGGGCGTATTCGAGAGGATATTTCTCATGAAAAGGGCATCGATATGTGGGTGGTTGCCGATAACGTCAGAAAGGGTGCTGCATTAAATAGCGTACAAATTGCAGAAATTTTGATAAAACAGTATTTATAACCTATAGTTAGACCAGCATACTTAATGTACCTTCTTAAGGTATGTTATTAAGATAACAAGAAAAAGCCGATAAACGGGCTATTTAACAGGAGCTGATCAGGGAATGAATACGGTCAGTTTCTGTATAAAGAGAACATATAAAGGGGAAATGCAGTGCGTAAATTGATCTTTGCCTTGGCGCTCGGGGTGATACTAGTTCCCAACCATGGATTTACTTTGGGGCTGGGCGATATTGAAGTTAATTCGTCGCTAAATCAAAAACTTACAGCTCGTATTGCTTTGTTGTCAGCAGCCCCTGAGGATGCTGAATCACTGATTGTTAAGTTGGCATCACGCGAAGAATTCACCCGTGCAGGCCTGGACCGCCCATTGATGCTGAGTTCATTGAAATTCAGGACGTCAGTGGAAGATGGTCAGGTTTATATCGATGTCCTGTCACCCAAACCGATCCGTGAACCCTTCCTGAATTTTCTGGTAGAAGTTGACTGGCCCAAGGGACATTTGATACGCGAATACACTATTTTACTGGATCCACCTGTGTTTATGAGGCAAAAGCAGGTAGTCGCTGCTGATTCGGGCCGTCCAGCTATGCAGGAATCGACAAGCGACGCGCCAGTCGCCGCACAGTCTTCATCAGAAGTGAGTGCGATGTCTTCTGCCGTGGCACCTCTTGAATCAGTTGAGTCAGATGCGCCTGCCGCCGTAGCAGAAATGTATGCACCAGAACCAGTGCAGCAGACCAGTGTTGCAGCATCTGAACACCGTATTCAGGAGGGCGATACGGCCTGGAGTCTTGCTAATAGCATGAAGCCGGATGACTCAATCTCCACGCAACAAATGATGATGGCTATGTTGCGTGCCAATCCCGAAGTGTTTATTGAAGGTAATGTGAACGGCCTCAAGCGAGGCTATATCTTGCGTACCCCCGAGTATGATGAGATGACTGCAATGAGCCATGAAGAGGCCAGGGCAATGGTGATTCAGCAAAATGCATTGTGGCGTGAGTATCAGCAGACTTTATCCAGCGAGATGCCCGCTTCAGCGATTGATGATGGTTATGAAGAGAGCGAATATAGTTCTGAAGTTGCAATAGGTGATGAATCACGTTTGTCGATCGTGAGTGCCGGCGGAGGTTCTTCTGCCTCTGGTGAGATGAGGGATCCATCTGAAATGACGGCTGACGAATTACGTGAGCAACTTGCATTGTCGCGTGAACGTGAGGAGACAGAGCGAGTAGAAAAAGAAGTGCTTCAGGAGCAGGTGGGCTCTTTGACAACACAGGTCGACAAGATGAAGGGACTGTTGACCATCGAAGATGAGGCTATGGCTGAAATTCAGGATGCAGCAACACCTGCTGATGAAGAAGCCTTGGTTATCGATGATTCCGGCGACCAGACCATGGTTGAAGAGACGGTTGCTGAGCTGGCTGACGAACAGCAGGCGATAGATGCCCTGGATGCGTTAACGGAAGAATCGGAGACAGAAGAGAATTTAGAGGTTGGTACAGAAGAATTATTTGTAGATGAAACCGGTACGGATGAAGAAGTGGAAGATGTTGCCGGACAGGAAGTAATGGATGAGGTAGCGCCAGTTCATACACCGCAGCCGGAACCCGGTCTGATTGATATCCTGCTCAATAATAGATTGATTCTGGGTGGTTTACTCGTTGCCCTGTTGATTCTCGGAGCTGTTGGTTACCTGATCAAACGCCGTCGTGATGGTGCAGCAGCTGGTGCAGAAGAAGCCTCATCTGAGCCATTCGGCACCATCGAAGAAGATATCCTGGAAGATGTGGCCGATATGGTTGATGATGAATCAGTCGAAGAAGTTGTGACTGATGAAGAAGTTGAGACTTCGATGGCTGAAGCTGAAGCCGAGGCAGAAGAAGAGTTTGATGCCGAAGCCACCATGATTCTGCCTTCCGGAACTGATACAGTGGTGACGCCAGCAGCGAGTCTGCAAGCTGAGGAAGAGCAGGAGCAGGATGATGTGACGGCCGAAGCAGATGTTTATCTGGCTTACGGTATTTATCAGCAGGCAGAAGAACTGCTGGAAAATGCAATTAAGGAAAATCCTGATAAGGACATATACCGTGTCAAGTTGGCGGAAACCTATTTTGCAGGTAAAAATGCAGAAGCCTTTGAAAAACTGGGCGCTGAAATGAAACAAAGGCTGGGTGATGAAGAAACACCTGCCTGGGCCAAGGTGGCAGCTATGGGCAAGGAGCTGTGTCCAGATGTTGAAATATTCCAGCAGGCCGGTGCAGATGCCAGTCTTGATCTTGACGACATGATGCCGAAATCACCTGAGCCAATGGATCTTGATCTTGGTGATGATTCCGCTGATAGTGTTGGCGAACTTGATCTTGATTTTGATTCTCCAGCAGATGATTCAGTTGCTGAGGCTGGGTTCGAATTACCGTCAATGGATGAAACAGCAGTTATTTCTCCGGATGAAACAGCTATCTTGTCAACCGAGACCGAGTCTTCTGATGAACTTGAATTCGATCTTGGTGAAACAGGTGCCATAGAAGAAACGCCGGCAGAGGAAGAAGAATTCTCATTAGATATCGAAGCATCCGAGCTTGATCTGGAAACTGCAGGTGAGGTTACAGAAGAAGCTGCTGATGATGCTGGTCTGGATATGGATTTTGATATGTCGATGGATACCGAAGCAGAACCTGAGGCAGCATCAGATGACGTAGCGTTAGAAATGGATCTGGATATGTCCATGGACACAGAGGCTGAGCCTGAGGTGCCTTCAGATGATGCTGATCTTGATTTATCTATGGAAATGGAAGAAGCAGTAGAAGAGATGGATGCCGATCTTGATTTATCCATGGAGGATATTGCTGTAGAAGAGCCATTAGAAGAGGTTGCTGAAGTTGATATAAGCGCTGATGCTGGTCTTGATATGTCCATGGATGATGACCTCAGTGATGTAGATCTGTCAGAACCGGTGGATGTTGATGAGATAAATACCAAGCTGGATCTGGCCAGGGCTTATCTGGATATGGGTGACCATGAAGGGGCTCGAGATATTCTTGATGAGGTGCTTGCTGGTGGTAATGCAGACCAGAAGAAGGAAGCGACAGAATTAATGGCGCAGGCAGGCTAGTCTGGGGCTTGGTCTTATTGTTTAAGGCTACGAAAAAACCAGCATATCGTTTAAAATAATGAAACGGCATCTTTCAGGTGCCGTTTTTTTATTAACAGGTATTAATGAATACATCACGCATCGCAATTGGTATTGAATACAATGGTAGCCATTTTAATGGCTGGCAGATACAGTCACAGGATGCCCGTACGGTTCAGGAAAAAGTGCAACAGGCGCTGGAAAAAATAGCCATTCATCCTATAAGCCTGATCTGTGCAGGTAGAACCGATACCGGAGTGCATGCAACCGCGCAGGTGGCGCATTTTGATACCACGGTAGAGCGTGAGCTTAAAGCCTGGGTGATGGGTGGCAATATTCACCTGCCTGATGATGTCAGTATTGTCTGGGCGAAAAAAGTTGATGAAGAATTTAGTGCGCGTTTTAGTGCGATTAAACGCAGTTATCGATATGTCATCCTGAACCGCAGGGCGAGAAGTGCAATTCATAATAAACAGGTAACCTGGATATATGACAACCTGAATGTTGAAACCATGCACGAAGCGGCACAGGCCATGCTTGGTAAGCAGGATTTTTCATCATTTCGTTCTTCAAAATGCCAGGCTAGTAATGCCATTCGTATTATGCATTCAATCAATGTGTTTCGTGATGGCGATTATATTTTCCTGGATATTTGTGCGAATGCGTTCCTGCACCACATGGTGCGCAATATAGTCGGTTCCCTTTTGATGATTGGTCGAGGAGAGCAGCCGGTGACATGGATGGTAGATTTGCTGGCGCTGAAGGATCGGACCAGGGCCGGGCCAACAGCCGCTGCCGCAGGTTTATATCTGGTTGCTGTAGAATACCCGGAACAATATGGTTTGCCTTCAACAGGTTTTTTGCCACGATTTAGTGACTGACGGAGTACTATGACAATTACGCGTGTTAAAATATGCGGGATTACAAGAGTAGAAGACGCCCTGAATGCGGCCGCTGAAGGTGTTGATGCGATTGGGCTGGTCTTTTATGAGAAAAGTCCGCGTTTTGTGACATCATCTCAGGCGGCAGAAATCAGCAGGAAACTGCCTGCTTTCGTTACCTCAGTTGCCCTGTTTAAAGATGCTGATGCCGACGAGGTTCGCCGGGTACTGGCCAAAGTATCGATTGATTTATTGCAGTTCCATGGTAGCGAGAGCGCCGAGTTTTGCCGTCAGTTTGGCAGGCCCTACATCAAGGCACTGGGCATGGTGGGTGAATCTGTAGCACCAAAGCGGGTTGAAGAATATTTCGATGCGCGTGGCCTGTTGTTAGATGGCCATGCACCGGGTGCCGCTGGCGGTACCGGTCAAAGCTTTGAATGGAATATGATTCCCGATGATCTGGAATATCCGTTGATACTGGCCGGTGGCCTGGGTGTGGATAATGTGGCCGAGGCGATTCAAACAGTGAAACCCTATGCGGTTGATGTCAGCAGTGGTGTGGAAAGTAAGAAAGGGATCAAGGATGCCGCCTTAGTGACGGCTTTTATGAACAATGTAAGACAGGCAGATGATGAGCGAAGTTAAAGATAAAATTGATTATTCGGTGATGCCCGATGAGCGCGGGCACTTTGGTGTTTACGGTGGCATTTTTGCTTCTGAAACCCTGATGCAGGCGCTCGACGAATTGAAGACCGCCTATGAAAAATCGATCAACGATAAGGCTTTTCAGGCCGAGTTTGATGCTGATCTGGCGCATTATGTCGGTCGCCCCAGCCCGCTTTACTACGCAGAGCGTTTGAGCCGGGAAGTCGGTGGTGCGCAGATTTACCTGAAGCGTGAAGATCTCAATCATACCGGTGCGCATAAGGTGAATAACACCATTGGTCAGGCGCTGTTGGCCAGGGCCATGGGCAAGAAGCGGGTGATCGCTGAAACCGGTGCTGGTCAACATGGGGTGGCAACGGCGACGGTGGCCGCACGCTTTGGTATGGAGTGCGTGGTTTACATGGGCCAGGAGGACATTATTCGCCAGGCGCCCAATGTTTACCGCATGAAATTGCTCGGTGCCGAAGTGATTCCCGTGACCTCGGGTTCGAAGACACTGAAAGATGCCCTCAACGAAGCCATGCGCGACTGGGTGACCAATGTTGATGATACCTTCTACATTATTGGCACAGTAGCCGGGCCACATCCTTATCCTGCAATGGTGCGCGATTTTCAGTCTGTTATTGGTCGCGAAGCACGCCGACAGATGCAGGAACAAACCGGTCGCCTGCCCGATGCGTTGGTCGCCTGTATCGGCGGCGGTTCCAATGCGATTGGCCTGTTTCATCCTTTCCTTGCCGATGAGTCGGTTGAAATGTACGGCGTTGAAGCCGCAGGCGAAGGACTGGAAACGGGCAACCATGCTGCACCGTTATGCGCTGGTCGGCCGGGTGTGTTGCACGGCAATCGTACCTATTTGATGGAAGACAGGGACGGACAGATAATCGAAACCCATTCTGTTTCAGCCGGCCTGGATTATCCCGGTGTCGGCCCTGAGCACGCTTGGCTGAAAGACATCGGCCGGGTGAATTATGTTGCGGCCACCGATGAGCAAGCCCTGAAAGCCTTTCACCAGTTAACCCGTGTTGAAGGCATTATTCCTGCGCTGGAGTCCAGCCACGCGATTGCCTATGGCGTCAAGCAGGCGGCGCAGATGTCTCCTGATCAAAATATGATCATTAATTTATCAGGACGTGGTGACAAGGACATTAACACCATCGCCAGGATCGAAGGTATTGAATTATGAGCCGCCTGAAAGCCTGTTTTGAGCGCCTGAGTGCGGAATCTAAAAAAGCCCTGATTCCATATGTAATGACCGGTGACCCTCAACCTGAGGTGACGTTGCCCTTGATGCACGCCATGGTCGAATCTGGCGCTACTATCATCGAACTGGGCGCGCCTTTTTCCGACCCGATGGCCGATGGCCCGGTGATACAGGCTGCAGCTGAGCGTTCGTTAGAGCACCACACCAGCCTGCACGATGTATTCGATGTGGCCAGAAAATTTCGTCAAAAAGATGATCAGACGCCCATTGTGTTAATGGGATACCTGAATCCCATCGAAGTGATGGGTTATGAAGCCTTTGCCAAACAGGCAGTAGAAAGCGGTATTGACGGCGTGATCACTGTGGACATGCCGCCGGAAGAGGCGGAAGACTATATTGCGGCTTTGAAGCAATATCAGATTGACCCCATATTTCTGATTGCGCCAACCACCACCGAGGAACGCATGCAGAAGATCGCTGCTGTTGCCAGTGGTTTTGTCTACTATGTTTCGCTCAAGGGCGTGACAGGTGCAGCAACGCTGGATGTGGCGGGAGTGGTTGAGCGTGTCAGTCTTATTCGTAAATATATAGATTTGCCCATTGGTGTCGGTTTTGGCATCAGTAATGCGCAAGCAGCGGCCAGTGTATCTGGTTGTGCCGATGCGGTAGTGGTGGGTTCGGCGATCGTGAATAGAATGGCCGCACAAAAAGATACAAAGTCGGAACAAACCACTATAATTGTCAGAGATGTAACAGAATTACTGGATTCTATGCGCAAAGCTATGGATTCAGAATAGAATAGAGCAACCAAAGCCCGCAGGGGCTTGAATCGGGTGACGATGAGAGGGCCCAGATCATGAGCTGGTTTGAAAAATTAATGCCAACACGAATTCGTACGGATGCGACGAGCAAGGGTGCCGTACCCGAAGGCCTGTGGACCAAGTGTACTTCATGCAGCGCCGTACTTTATCGTGCTGAACTTGAACGTAATCAGGATGTTTGCCCCAAGTGCAACCATCATATGCGTGTTTTTGGCCGCCGCCGTCTGGACCTGTTCCTGGATGCTGATCAGCGCGAAGAGATTGCAGATAACCTGATGCCCGTTGATAAATACAAGTTCAAGGATTCAAAGAAATACAAAGACCGCCTTACCATTGCGCAGAAAAATACCGGCGAGAAAGATGCCTTGATCACCATCAAGGGCAAGGTCAAGGGTGTTGATGTGGTTGCTGCTGCTTTTGATTTCCGCTTCATGGGTGGTTCTATGGGCTCAGTGGTTGGTGAGAAATTCCTCAGGGCAGCAACCGTGGCCCTCGAACAGAACATCCCGTTGATCTGTTTTTCTGCTTCGGGCGGTGCGCGTATGCAGGAAGCGTTGAATTCACTGATGCAAATGGCCAAGACCAGTGCTGTGCTGGCCAAACTGGCGAAAAAAGGCGTGCCTTACATTT
>JAPHSZ010000223.1 GCA_026196545.1 Gammaproteobacteria bacterium | reverse complement strand
CCTGTTCGACCTCGATGGCACGTTGATCGATACCGCACCCGATATGGCTGCCGCACTCGACCAGCTTTGCCGCGAAGAAGACCAATTGCTGCTGCCCTTCGACCAGGTCCGCCCGGTGGTTTCAGATGGTAGCGTCGCGCTGGTCAAACTGGCTTTTGGTCATGAGCTCGATGATGAACGACTGGAATATTTAAAATCACGCTATCTTAATATTTATAAACAAAAAATTGCCGTTCACTCAAAACTGTTTGAAGGTACACAGGCCGTACTCGATCAGCTCGAACAACAGGGCCTGAACTGGGGCGTGGTCACCAATAAACCGGGCTGGCTAACGCTTCCATTAATGGAAGCGCTCGGACTCGCCGATCATGCCGCCTGTATTGTCAGTGGCGATACCACCGAAAACCGCAAGCCCCATCCTGAACCCATGTACCACGCCTGCGAGCTGGCAGGCAGCCATGCCGAAGAGTGTATGTATATTGGTGATGCCCACCGCGACATTGAGGCGGGCAATAATGCCGGCATGAAAACGCTGATCGCATTGTATGGCTATATCAAAGATTCCGAGAATACCGAGGACTGGAAGGCTGATCACTCCATCGACAAACCCGAAGAAATTCTGCAACACCTGTAGGTGCGAATAAATTCGCACCTACATTTTTAATAAATGCACGCAGCCTAAATTCTGTATAATTCGTCACCAATATTTACAGATCAATGCTCCAGGTCAAACATGAATTTTATCGAAACACGCGGCAACGACGGCCAGCGCCCTGAAAAGGTCAGCTTTTCACAGGCGATTCTTTCACCTATCTCATCATTTGGTGGCATTTATTCACCGGAATCTTTACCGGATCTGGGTGGAGATTTCCTGGGCAGGCACCTGGGTTCCAGTTACAAAACGCTGGCCAAAAGTGTACTCGAAGCCTTTGAAATCGATATCGATGCAGCGACCATCGATAAAGCACTGGCCCTATACGATGAGTTTGATGATCCCTCCAATCCAGTACCCGTGGTCAAGGTGCTCGATGACCTGTACGTTAGTGAGCTGTACCATGGCCCGACCCGTGCCTTCAAGGACATGGCGCTGCAACCCTTTGGTATTGTACTGTCATCGATTGCACAAAAGCGAAACGAGAATTACCTGATACTGGCCGCCACATCCGGTGACACCGGCCCTGCTGCGCTTGAGACTTTCAAGAACAAGGCCAATGTGCGGGTTGCCTGCATGTACCCGGTCGGGGGCACATCCGATGTGCAACGTTTGCAGATGGTCACCGAAGATGCAGCCAACCTGAAAGTGATCGGTGTTAAAGGTGATTTTGACGACACCCAGAATGCACTCAAACGACTGCTCGCTTCTGAAACTTTTAATAAAAAACTGGATGAAAAAAATATCAGCCTGTCAGCGGCTAATTCGGTGAACTTTGGGCGCATCATTTTCCAGACCATTTACCATATTCATTCCTACCTTGAACTGGTTCGCCAGAATGCAATCAGCCTGGGTGAAAAAGTTTACCTGAATGTGCCCAGTGGAAATTTCGGTAATGCCCTCGGAGGTTATTACGCGATGAAGATGGGCTTGCCCGTCGAGAAAATTTTAATCGCATCGAACAACAACAATATTCTGACCCAGTTAATTACAACCGGTGCCTATGATTTAAGAACCCTGAGCGTAGTCCCTACCACCTCACCCGCGATGGATATTCTAAAATCATCCAACATCGAACGTATATTGTTTGACCTGTTTGGCGAAGCACGCACCAAAGAGCTGATGAGACAACTGGACACAGACAAATACTACCAGCTAAGCAATGATGAACTAGCGCAAATCCAGAATATATTTGCCGCTGATTACTGCAACGATGACGAAGGCAAGGCTTACATCAAAAACACTTTTGCCAACGGTTACTTGATGGACCCTCACACCGCGACCTGTTTCAAAGCCTACGAAACCTGCCGCGATAAAGAACTGAAAACCATCGTTTACTCAACCGCTGAGTGGACCAAGTTTTCACCCGTGATCGCCAATGCACTCACTGGCGAAATCGATACCCATGACATCGATGCACTTAAATCCATTGCCAAAGAAGCTAACATTGAAATCCCGTCAATGATCAATGAATTATTTGATAAAGAGATAACACAGAAGAGCATTATCGAGAAAGAGGCGATTGAAGAAGAGATTCTTTCCTTTCTGTAGCCCCAAACATTACAGGTAAAAACCCTTACCTGTATAACTTAAAATTTGATTACACTAAGCAGCGTATTCTTTTAGCTCCAGTTAGAAAATGATAATCAACACCAATCCTGTTGCCTTTCACCTCGGCGATTTTGCCATTCACTGGTATAGCATCTTTTTTTCCACCGCACTTATCATTATCTTTTATTTAATGGAGTGGTTTTTCACCCGGGAAAAACTCGAACATGAATTTACCTGCTTCCTGCCATTTGGCTTTTTGGGTGCAATACTGGGGGCTCGTCTTGGCCACTTTCTGTTTTACGCACCGGATATGCTCATTGAAAACCCAATGGTATTGCTTCTGTTTAACCAGGAAAAAGGCATGGCCAGTCACGGTGCCTTTCTGGGCTTAATGATTGCCTTTTACCTGTGCCCTAAAAAATGCAAATCACTGTCATTCCTCTGGCTTTATGAGCGAGCAGCTATCGCCCTGCTCTTTGGTGGCATTTTTATCCGTTGCGGCAACTTCTTTAACCAGGAAATTCTCGGCAAACCAAGCGATAGCTGGCTGGCAGTAAGCTATTCACAAATGGATAATATTGCAAGACACCCGGTACAGCTCTATGAATCAGCAGCTTACACAATAATGGCTTTTATTTTTATGCATCTTTACATCAAAAAGGAGCAGGCACCGGGAACCCTGTTATGGCAAATCCTGGTATGCATGTCGGTGGGCCGGTTTTCTCTTGAGTTCTTCAAGGAGTATCAGACACATCTGCTGTTAATCGCACCATTCACCAATGGGCAACTGCTGTCCATCGTGTCATTTATAATTGGCCTGCTCGTTTATTATGTGGTCAAGAAAAAGGCTAGTGGACAATAATTCATATTGTTTTCCTGAGTGGGTGCACTATCTTCATCACTTTTGACATTTGAAAAACCCAAGCCGACATCCAAATCTATTTGTAATTACTTTAATTCTCCCTACTATAAAACCTGAGTGTTTATCAAAAAAGCTTCACATAAAGGAAGGTTGTATTTTTTCTTTTTATGCTAATATTTTTTCACTTCGTACACGCTTCAAGCTAGACCGATGAGGAAATAGCATGAAAACTCACGGACAGCACCAACACCCATTATTAATCAGATATGTTCTTACATTCGCGCTATTTTTGCTGGTGGCTGGGTGTGGCGATACAACCACTTCTACTTCTACTTTAACCTCCACTTCTGACGAAGCACCATCAGATGCATTAGTGTATGCCGATGCAGGCAATATAGTTGCGGTTCGAGTGAATAATCGCGCAACCCTGGATGGCAGCAGATCAAGTACGACATCGACGGCTCAATTGGAATTTGCCTGGTCCTTCCTCTCTAAACCCGATGGCAGCAAGGCTCTACTGGAAAATGGAACATCTGTCAGCCCGAGTTTTATTGGTGATGTAGCAGGGAGCTACCGGGTACAGCTAGTGACCAGCGCTGGCGGTGTTTCCAGCCAACGCGCCATTGCACTTGTTGAAGTCTCTGTTGACGGCACCCTCACTGGGATACGGGTTCATACCAGTTACCCATCTCAATGTTCAGAGTGTCACGATGGCCGGTTTGCTGCACCTGTTGGGCCACTTGAGACGGTACCCCCTAAATCAGGAATTCACCCTGCGACCAGCAATCTATGTCAGGCCTGTCATACCACTTTTGGATTTGATATTCAAAATTTTGTCGATCATAGCCAGGTTCTTGATAATTGTAGTAGCTGCCACAACGGTATAGTCGCTACCGGTAAGTCAGAATTTCATACCGCTACGACAGCCGAATGTAGCGACTGTCACAACACCGCCAGTTTTTTAGAATTAGACGTTACTGGACAGTATGACCATACGGGCATTTCAAGTGGTTGTGTCAGGTGCCATAACGGGGCTACAGCGATAGGCAGCCCAACCTCACAAATACATATAGATAACCCTGTGACTGACTGCAGCTCATGTCATAGCACATCCAATTTTGCTGACGCTTATCCTGATCACAGTAATTTTAAGATCGATGGTACTCGATGTGATAGCTGCCACGGTTTAACTGCACAAGGTCCAAAATCAGGCCATCCTGAAATGTCGGTTGATTGTGGTGCCTGTCATTCCATTAAGCAGTTTAACCTGGGCGGCGTATTCAACCACCGCATTGATGCTGCAGTACAACCCTGCATGGACT
>JAPHSZ010000030.1 GCA_026196545.1 Gammaproteobacteria bacterium | reverse complement strand
GTTATTTATTATGTGAATTTGGATTAAAAAACTACGGCAATACTAAATTCATTCAGGCAGTGATGCCACAAAAATTTAAAATCTGCTCAATATGGTTCGCAAATCCAGTGAATGAATGATCACCCCCCTCTTCCAGCAACAATGGGCAGCCCTGATATTTTTCAAGTGCGTCACGGTAGTCCAGGGTCTCATCACCTTTTTGCAGCATCAACAGATAACGTTCCGGCCGGGTCACCGGGATGCTATCCAGCTCACGAAACTGTTCAATGTGGGTCTCATTGAGCATCCAGCACTCAGAGGTATAGTAGTTAATGTTCTCACCCAGGTATTTTTTCAGCAGCTGCTGTGGTCGTACCGCTGGATTAATCAGTACCGCCCTGCAACCAAATCGCTCAGCCAGGCAGGTTGCATAGAAGCCTCCCAGTGAGCTACCCGCAACAGCCACATCGCCTTGCTGCCGGTTCTGTTCATACAGGGCGACCAACATGGCCATCGCCTCAAATGGAACGGGCGGTATTTCCGGAATAATCAACTGGTCTAGCCTGTTGCATTGCTCCATATAGGCATAAAGCTGTTTCGCCTTATACGATTCAGGCGAACTGTTAAAACCGTGCAGGTAGATTAATCGAGTTGAATTCATAGATACAGTAGACACAAAAAACCCCTGTAAAACAAGGTTCTACAGGGGCTCTGTAAACAAGTTGTGTAACTTATTTTGCAGCCATATCTTTCAATGCTTTCAAAGGCAGAACTTTTACTACCTTACGAGCAGGCTTGGCTTTTACATCCATCAACTCACCCGGTTTGAATGGGTTAGGCACGTTCTTGCGTGCTTTGGTTGCTGGCTTCTTGTTAATTTTGATTTTCATCAGGCCAGGAATTTTAAACTCACCGGCGCCACGACTCTTAACATGACCTTCGATAACGTCACCCAGTGATTCGAAAACCTTGGCAACGTCTTTACGTGCTACGCCAGTATCTTCTGCAATATGTGCATACAACTGGGTTTTTGTATAAGCATCACGAATCGCTTTAACATTTTTTGCGGGTGCAGCTACTTTTTTCTTCACTGCTTTTTTCTTTATTGCTTTCTTTTTAACGGCTTTTTTCTTTGCGGCGGCCATGATTTTTTCCTGTGGTAATTATTTAAAATTTAACTAAAACAACTAGGCGCATTTTTATATCTTTAGCGCGTTAAAGTAAACACCTAAATCATCATAATTTTCAATTTTTCGCTATAAATACAGTAATAATTGATCTATTAGCGATTAATCAGACAGGCTGCAAACTTATTCCGCTTTTAGCCGGCAAAAACAAGCGCGACGGCGTGAACGGCTATGCCTTCTTTTTTTCCAATAAAGCCCAGTTTTTCCGTTGTGGTTGCCTTGATATTAATTTGGTTTTTTTGCACATTCAATACAGATGCAACGCTCTCACACATCGAAACAATATAAGGAGCCAGGGTAGGCGTTTGCGCAACAATAGTAACGTCAAGGTTCGATAAGCGGTAACCTTGCTGGCTCACTTTCTGATAAACCTTTTCCAGTAACAGGCGACTATCAATATTCTGGTACTGGGGGTCGGAGTCGGGAAAATGCCGGCCTATGTCACCAGCGGCAATCGAGCCCAGCAAAGCATCGCAGATGGCATGGATTGCGACATCACCATCAGAATGTGCCAGCAGCCCGTGGCTATGTTCAATCCTGATTCCCGCCAGCCTGATATGGTCACCTTCGCCAAAGGCATGCACGTCAAAACCATGGCCTATTCTGAACGGCATCTTATCCACGCCCGTGTTTCTCCTGAGACTGTTGTGAAGCTATAAATAATTCAGCAAGAGGCAGGTCATTAGGGCGAGTGATCTTGATGTTATCTTCATGACCTTCCACCAACTTTGGTGCAAAACCGGCATGCTCCATAGCGGATGATTCATCAGTAACGACTACACCTTCTTCAAGCGCCTTAATTAAAGCCGCCTGTAGTTTTTTATGAGGGAACAGCTGTGGTGTTAGAGCATGCCATAGTCCCTCGCGATCGACTGTTGCCTGTACCGTCCGGGCCTCACCTGCACGCTTCATGGTGTCACGTACAGGTAACGCCAGCAGGCCACCGGATTCACTGGCAGTAGACAGCTCGATCAGGCGATCAATGTCATCGAGCCGGACGCAGGGCCGCACAGCATCGTGAACCAGCACCCAGTCATTATCGGCATCAAAATCTTTACGCTCGGCCAGTGCATTCAACGCATTGAGTACCGAATCACAGCGCTCTTCGCCGCCTTTTGCCCTGATAACAGGCTTGCTGGACTGAATAATCATGCCATCCCAGAGCGGGTCATCAGGGCGCAAAGCAATCACCAGGCCACGGACTTTATCGCAGGCCAGTAAACGATGAATGCTATGCTCAATCACCGTTGAGCTGGCCAGAGGTAAATATTGCTTGGGGATATCAGACTGCATGCGCTGACCGGTGCCGGCGGCAGGAATAACGGCCCAGATAGATAGATTAGTCACGATAGTTATTCACTGGCATCAGCGCTGCCATCTATTGTTGAATTGTTACTGG
>JAPHSZ010000138.1 GCA_026196545.1 Gammaproteobacteria bacterium | reverse complement strand
CCTCACCCGGCGGCAACGCACCGAGGCTGCCCAGATATGGGCTACCACTCCACCAGCCACCGAAGGCCAGATCCTGTTTCTCCGGCAGCACCACGGGGAAAGGCTTGCCATGATCAGGACAGTATTCGTGGGTGACCGGATCAAAACCGGCGGACGCTGTGGTCAGGCCATTACAGGTGTGTGCCATTTCTGGCCAGACATCTGTGCCACCATAAATGTCCCAGTTCAGGCCTTCGCCGGTCCACTCGAAAATACCATCGCTGGTCTTGCCGGGTATTGCATTGGTGGTGAATACCTCGGTAGACAGATCCGGCCCCATGCCCGGTGCGCTCTCCAGCATGCGACCATCCTGGGCAATAATACGAGCATGTTCACCATGATGATGGAACGGATGCATATCACGACCGGCACCCACCACCCGCATCAACAGGCGATCTCCGGGGTGCATACGCGGTACCGATTTATAGGGCTGGGTCGGCAGCCAGTTAACGTAACTTTCACTGAAGTTATCCGGCGCGGTACGGCCGTTGATAAACCAGTAGTTTGAAAAATAATTATCCAGCAGCGCCTGAAGCTCGGGTCGGTCAGGGCCATAGAATTCCACCTCGGTGTGAATGCGTGGATCCATCTCGGTGAGGAAGAAAAGCTCCTCATAGTCGTAGGCGGTATCGGGGTGACCATAGGCCTGCCCAGCCGTAGGTGGCCGTACGATCAACGCGCCGGTCAACCCCATTTCTACCTGCAAGCCAGGGTTGGTGCCGCTGTGATAGGTGTAGGTACCGGCGTGGCTGGCGGTGAAGCTATAGCTCACAACGTCACCATCGTTACCCGCTTCCATGGTCAGCGCCCCCTGGGGACAGGTATCAACTGTGCCGGCAGTGCAGCTTGCGCTGACCTCGTGCCCGGGAAATACAATCGAGGCATTCGGCACTGTGCCCGCTGCCACGGATAATCCGTTGCTCAGGTTGACGGTAATGGTATCGCCCTGATTGACGATCAGGGTTGGACCGGGATACTGCGCCCTGCCAGTACCATTAGCGTATCCCCAGAGCAGCACGCTGCCACCATCAGCGGTACTGATCTGGTCGACTTTAGCCGTCAGGTTGAAAGTGGTGCCAGTAATGCCTTCGATCGCCGCCTCTGCATCAATGGTTCCTAGCGCGAGCAATACCGCTACGAGTACGGCGGAATCTCTGGCTCCCTGTAATACTTTATTGTTCATGTTCATTTTCATTTTCCTCGCCGTTTTGATCAGTTGATCTGGATCTCGGTCATCATCCCGCCGAACGCTTCGGTATCATTACTCAGGTAGTTCAGGTTGGACGTATAGAGATAGTAAGTGCCTGCAGTTACGCCGGAAGTATCCAGAATAACGTCGAATGATTCACCACCACCGACAGTCACCGAATTGGTGTCGTAATAGAGATCATCACCATTGGGACCGCGCAGTAACTTGGCGTCTTTGCCGACTACGTGCATCGGTATACCCAGGCTCTGCAGGGTGTAGAAGCGGGTGATTGCCAGATTGGATATTCGCAACAGGACCCTGTCACCCGCATTGGCAGTGATCAGGGAACTGACCGGCTGACTGGTGGGCACAATTGGATTGCTCGGCCCAGCATTGCTACCGGGGGTCGGTGGGAAGGTATCAGTTCTGGAATCAACCGTATCCGGATAACCCCGCCCGTTGATCATCGGATAGTTATCAACCATCAGCGCAAAGGGCAATGGCTGGGTGCTTTCACTCGCATCGTGGAAAGCGCTGTCGAAAGAACCTAGCTGAATCGGGTATTCAACGTCGTAATAGGTCGAGCCGTCACCATCGTTATAAGCATACTGATTTCCTGTCTGGTGGGTAAACCCGTTCAGGTCAGTACCATCTGCCAGTTTATTCTGCCCGGCCTTGATATAGAGGTTACCGAGCATGCCCATCTGCATATGCTCAGTGGCTTCAACGTGGCAGTGATACATATAGGTACCGGGGTCGTTGAGCTTATAATAATAAGTCAGGGTCGCATTCATGCCGATGGATAACCCGCTTTCCGGCAGGCCATCGAATACCGTCGAAGACTGCGGGAAACCGTGAAAATGCACCGAATGGGGATCAAACAGATCAGGCCGCATCAGCATGCCGACATTGGTCAGGTTGAGATAAAACTCCTGGCCTTCCTCAAGTTCGATGGTCGGCGCCGGCCATTCGTGGGCCAGCATGCCCGCCTGGATCATGGCTTCCTTTTGCGCCAGGGTTCGGGTCGGCATACCTGTGACATCGGCAAAGCTGAAGATATAACGCGGCGTACCGTCACCCATGGTGGCGTAACCGTCACCAGCGGACAGGTGCATGCACTTGATATCCGGATCGGGTGTTTCTCTATTGGCATCACCTAACACCGCACTACCGTCCCTGTCACCTGGACACTGTACCAGCACCCCGGCAGAAACTGCTGTCGAACCCAGGGCCAGAGCAATGGCCAGCGGAAGCAGCGCTATCTTAAAAGTATTTATATTCATTTCTATTCTCCTCTGGTTTGAGCCCTTCCCCGCCGACTACCGGCGGGGCTGGCTCTTTACGCTACTTCGCTTATGGTTGAAACTCATCAGCACCAATGTCGAAACCACCACCGAATCGATACTGACCATCAAAGTCATCAGCAACTCCGGCATCCGAGCCGGCATCTATCGCTGTCGAACCGCCCTGGATGTGGTAATCACCCAACATCACACCGGTTACAGTATCGGTCTGGGTCAACGGGCCATAACGCAGGCGGATAAAGTTGCCGCCCTCATCAAAGGCCGGTGGTGCCTGCATCGAAGTGGTGCCCTCGAGAATGAGCGTGGTGGTGTTGCGGCTGCCGTTGACGTACTCGGAGACGAAAGCTGGATCAGCACCGGCCGTGTCACTCAGGATGCAGTCAGTACATGGTACTGAACCGACTGCCAGGTCATCATAAACAGGGGCATTACCACCGTCACAGGCCAGGCCAGCAGCATTATTAATATCAGGACACAGGCCATTCAGGGTCGGTATCACACTGGCATCACTCTTCCAGTAAAACTTCCGGTTGTGCCAGATGATGTTATCCACCAGCCTGAGTCCAGAATAGCCTGCCGCGACACCCAGTTGCCGGGTTAGCTCGGCGCTGTGAGCGCGGGCGATGATACCGGCACCGGGTTGTGCTACCGAGACATCCGGCAGGCCCGGGGTGAAAGCACCACCGGCCGTTGATGTATTGTCGTTATTGGCAATGGTGTTGTGCATGATATTGGCGCCCAGTGCATCCTGTAGCGAGACACCACCACCGGACAGCGCGGCCACATTATCGACAATCATGTTATTGACGACATCAACCTCATGATCAAACCTCACTATCCCTCTTCTGGTCACCCACACATCCTGGCCATTAATACGACTCAGGCGGATACCCGCGCCATCACCCGAACCGGCCGAGTTACCCTTGATCAGGTTGGCGCTGATTTCCACCGACCCCGAACCCGGGCTTAGCGTTTGCTCAGGGTTGCCCAGACAGGCTGGATCCTGCGTACCATCGGGGCCAAATGGACAACCGAAGGCTGGCAGGCCTGAAACCAGAATACCGCCACCGTTAACCGAGACACCCTGGTTGAAGTTCTCATTGAACAGCACGGTGTTGCCCTTGATCAGGCCATTGTTGCTGAGTCCAAAATGAGCAATACCGGCGCCACTGGCGTTGCTGAAGTTGCCGCAGACAAAGTTATCGGTGACCTGATAGCCATCGGAACCGGTGTGTAGCGCGAGGCCACCGCCGGCAGCATCAATACCACCGTTCTGCGTAATGGTGTTGTGATGAATACGAATATTGTCGTTATTCGCGTCGGAGTAAACCAGGCCGGTACCATCATTGAATGTCAACATTGGATGCCCCACGCGAACACCACCCGCAAAGAAGGCGCTGTTGTTGATCACCCGAAGGTTGGAGATTTCCAGGTCCTCGGCGTAACCATTGACCACCACACCGCCGCCGGTATCAGCACCGGTGATGGTGATACCGTCAATACGGGCACCCCTGTTTTTAGGATGACAAAATGCGCTACTTGATGGTGCACCTCGACAATTACCGGTACTTCGTGCCTTAGCCAGCACAAACACACCAGCGCCTTCTTCGCTGAAGAAAGTTTCTGGCTCAATACCACCAAAGCCCAACTCCTGACCGGGCACGCGAGTAATGACATTTCTACTCTCCAGATCCTCGACCTTTCTGCGCCAGTCAGCCAGCTTGTTGAATGGTGCCTTGATCGCATCGATGGTCACAGAACCTTCACCCCAGCCCTGAAGCTGTACCGGTTTCCACATGATCACCAGCTCATCGTATGTACCGGGAGCGACCAGGATCAGGTCATTGCTGCCAGCGGCATCAATCGCAGCCTGAATAGTGGCATGGTCGCCAGGAACGGTGACCACATTGGCGCTATTACGCAGGCCCACCTGAACCGTGACACCGGTAATGGTAGAGCTACCATCGGCTCGGGTGACGACCAGCTGATGAGCGCCTTTAGAGACACCCGCAACGGTAGCGTTGATTTGCGCGTCACTCCAGCTATCTACCGCAAGTGGCACACCACCGAGGGTCACAGTACCTCCATCACCAAAACCGTAATCCCGCATAATGGTTTTGGGTTCCAGACTGCCGACCCCGCCATAAGCCGGATTGGGCACCTCACGCTGCCCCATGGAAGTGATCACGATGCTGCCATCGGCAATCTCGCCCAGAGCATCGAGCACCACATAGGGGCCACCGCCAACACCATTAGCAGGAACACTGACACTATGGATCCTGGGGGTACCTGTAACGTACTCACAGTCGAGCGGGTTCTGGTCGGGGCCGGCAAAAGCCGCGACCGGTACCACGGGCGTATCTAGGTAGGTCGTTGAACCCGGCATATACTGGAAGGTGTAACAGAACTGGCTGTACTGCGGATTATGCAGTGGATCAACAGCACCGTTTGGCAGTGTCTTCGCGTTCATGCAGGTGGTCAGCATGTTGGGCGAAATACCGCTGGGCTGTCCCAGGCTTTCCGTGAACGTGGAAGGAATCAATGCATTATAGACGCCATATTCGTCTGAGACCGTGCGTGAAATCTCACGACCGGTCCAGTCTCGGATGGAGACAGGCAGGAACGGTGGCGCATACTTTTCACCAAACTGGGGGGAGTTGGGATCAAACTCATTGGCGGTATCATCGAGGATAAAGCCAATAAAGTGACCCGCTATCGGTACTTCGGTAAACAGGAAGAAGTCAGCGGCAGCATTGGCACCGCTGCTGAGATTAACCAGTTTTCGGTCACAGTGTTTCAGGGTCTGTCCGGCCAGGTCGGCAGGCACACCCGGGAACAGGCTCAGCTCAGCCGGTACCACATAATCAGCACCTGCACAGACCGGTGGCAACAACTCGGGGCTGGGGAAGAAGACATCACCAAAATCAACATTTTTGTCCTGTGAGCGAATCACTTCATAACCATAAGGCGGAACCACTTCCACCATATACTGGCCGGCAGGCATGGCGATTTCACCCGCAGCACAGCTACCATCGGCAGCCAGACCTGCCTCACAGATATCAGTGAATGCATAACCACCGTCGAACACAGCCGGGCGTACCTGGTTCCACATGCGCATGCCATCAAAGCAGTCGGTGGTTGCCCCGCGGAACACGAAAGGCAGCCGGTTAGCACCCCACTGACAATCAGTAGGCAGGCTATCATCCCAGCTATCGGTTTCTGTGACCGCCAGCAACGTCGTGCCAGTGGCATCGTAAAGATTAACCGTCACCCGCGGAATACCCGGTTCCCAGGGCTCGGCGGCAGCGTACTCCGGATCATTTTCGGCGCGGGTAACTGCGTACATCACCATACCGGAGATGCCACCGTTCTCATCCGGTGCATAGGCTTTTTTGCCCCACTGAATAACATTGGTCTGGCCGAGGAATGCCTGGAAGCCTTCGGTCAGTACCGGACCGAGTTCGGTGCGGGTGAATGTACCATCGGCCTGTTGCTGCGGATTCAAAACTTCGCCAAAAGTCAGAGGATCACCGAATGTGATCGGGCCACCGTCATCAACCACGCTGGTCATGCCGGTGGCTTTGAAGCGGGCAAAATCCACTTCAGCGACCAGCCATGAGAAAAACGGAAAGACTTCATCGAAAGGTGCAACACCCGTTCCATCTGTAGGGAACTCCTGGTAAACAGTACCATCGCGGAAGCGCAACACCGTGTTCTGCTCAATCAGTGGCAGTTCACCTCCATCCCAGATGCCGTTCTCATTTTCATCGTTGTAGACATATTGCTCCATGCGCGCGAACCACTGGAATACCGGCACATCACCGAGGTTGCAACTGGTGAGCCTGTTACAGGTGCCGTTAGCCACTGTGGGCGAAGCCACATCCGCATTCACCGTCACGGTGTTTTTGGCAAACAGTAGATCCAGGTTGTCGTCCCACACCACCAGCTGGTAACTACCCGGTGGCACATTGGGAATGGCAAAGGTGCCGTCTTCATTGGCGCGGGCGGCATAAACACCCTTGCCCAGTCCTGCTGCACCCAGATTTAAGCCAACCCAGGGCGTGGTGTGCGGGAACGGACCACCACTATAGAAAGCCGTATCAGGTGGTGCCGACAGGTGAAGATTGACCACCTGACCTTCAATGATTGCACCGCCGGTCAATACCGTGTCATCAATATAAGGATTGTTAGGGCCAGCAGGCACGTAACCAATACTGACGTGTGGCCCCGGTGGGCCGAATTCACCGAAAAAGGCGGGTTCATTGGCTTTGACCCATGCATCAATCAGCTTCTTACCCTCAATGGTCGAAGTCTGAACCCAGTTAGTGCTGACGAAATTACCTGAATCAGGTGGTGTCTCCACGGCATTAGGTGGCACGGTCATAATGCCGTATTTGCCCGGTGCCAGATTACGGACAGTGACCGTACCATCTGCGCCGGTGACACAACCTGCACCCGCTACCGAAACCACAGGCTCACCCGTGGTGGCATCAGCCACAAAGGGTTCACCGGGGTTGTGCTGGCCATCACCATTGATATCGGTGTACTCATAAGTGGTACAGATTGGATTACCGAAAGCATCCAGCGTTTGTATACCCGCTGATGCACCATACTTGCCGCCGGCATCTTCGAGGATGATAGTGAAACCAGCCAGACCGTTCTCACCCAGATCCCAGACATTATTGATCGGTGCGGTATCCTCATGCACCAGCACGGTGATCTGTGCCGTTGGTATCGGGTTCTTATTGACGTAGACAGTGACAGCATCATTGCCCGCTTTGATCGGCGCACCACCAATGGAGTAACCGTCTGCTGGTAATACCGAGATGAAATAGTTTTTCAGCGGATCGAGGCAGGGAGCACCTGGCGCAGCTACACCGCATGAAAGTGGTAATGGGTCGAGGCCATCAGTTCCCTTTGCCACCACCGGCATATAACTCTGATGAAAACTCACCGACAGGGTATCACGATCATCGGCGGTTGCTGTCACACCATCCGGCCCTGGCTGCCAGTTGGGATCGACTACTGGGACACCGCCACTGCGCTGAACCGTACCGTCCGGATTCAACGGCACATGGTAGGTTGCATCTTCCTCAATCAGCCAGCGGTAACCACTGACTGGTGTTTCTGTTGCCGGACTGATTGAATTATCCGCACCCATCACTGTAACCGTTAAAGCCATAGCAACTGGAGCCGTCATTATGGACACCATAAATAGCAGCAACACACCTGCATATAGCATAGGATTAAGAGGCTGCATTTCTATTTTTTTGCATTTCATGGAATATCCCTCGCATTATTTACCAGATATATCTGTTTTACGGTTTCACTCATTGCCTCATACATAAAGACAATTCCTGACAGATCCTCGAACCACCAATTATTCGGATATCCCGGCTTCAGATTAGTGGGGTAAACCCTGAATTCTCAGGTAGGGTTTGGCCTAATCCTTAAATAAAAAAACTACATTCCACTCTAATTAAACATATACAAATCAATATGTTATGCATTCATAAATACATCAAAGTACGTATTCCTCAGGCCTTGACTTAGCGATAGGCATCACCAGACAATGAGGGCCTGATCCATATTCAGCCGGGAGAGTTTGTCACTGTGTTTAGAATGACCTGTACGTTTATGGTGCTGTTTGCGCTGACCCCGGGACTGGCGATGGCTGAGCCAACACCAGTAGACGGCTTAACATCCGAGCAGATGCTGGTACTCGGCGAACGCATATACCGGCAAGGCATTCTGCCCAACGGAGAACCCATAAAGGCGGTGGTTTCAGCCGATGTGCCCGTGAATGGAGAAATGTTCAGCTGTGTGAACTGTCACCAGCGTAGCGGTCTGGGCTCAATCGAAGGTTCGGTCATTACCTGGCCAGTCAATGGTAAGGAGCTGTATACGCCCCGACGCAGAACCGGTGCCTGGCATGCCGCCAGGGAGAAGCAGGGCCCGGGCGCTACACAACGCTGGTCACTACCGGCACAGTATCAGGCGGCCGATGCACGCCCGGCGTACACCGATGAGACATTGGCAAAACTACTGCGTGAAGGTATCGACCCGGCAGGTAGAATGCTGGAACGAGGCATGCCGCGCTACCAGATTAACGATAGTGACATGGCTATGCTCAGCCACTACCTGAAAAACCTATCTACTGAAAATGATGAAGGTGTCGATGAAAACAGGATACGATTTGCCACGGTAGTCACGGAGGGTGTTTCGGCAAAAGACAGGCAGGCAATGCTGGCGGTACTGAAGGCCCATATTGAAACTCATAACACCCAGACCCGGCCCCATCAACGCCGTGCCAGTGCCGGGCCTTTTTACAAAACAGAAAAGTATGGTGCCTACCGCCTGTTTGAACTGGATATCTGGGAACTCACCGGGGCACCAGAGACCTGGCGTGCACAACTGGATAACTATTACCGGCAAAATCCGGTGTTTGCCATGCTCGGCGGCATTGCCAGCGGCAGCTGGGCACCTGTTCATCATTTCTGTGAAGATCGTGAGCTTCCCTGCCTGTTCCCTGTAACCGACCAGCCTGTTGTCTCTGATAGCGACTGGTACACGCTGTATTATTCAAAAGGTTTTTATCAGGAAGGTGAAGCGGCAGCGCGCTACCTGCGTACAACGCCTGATACCGGCAGGAAAAATAAGCTGGTACAAATTTACCGAGCTGGTAATAACAGCGTGCTACTGGCACAGGGCTTTCGGAAAACCTTCGCAAACAATGGCGTCACTTCAATAGCCGAAAAAAAACTTGCTGTAGACGAGCCGCTAACAGAAAAATTATTACAGGAACTGTTCGAAGCCCAGCAACCTGCAGCAGTGCTACTGTGGCTTGATCGTGCTGATCTGGCTACTACCACTCAATGGCTGGCAAAGCGAGACCGGCAATCCGTTACAGTTCTGGCTTCATGGAGTCTGCTCGATGGCGATACTTCAGCAATAGCAGAAACCGTTCGCGATAACATTTATTTGACTTATCCACGTGACCTGCCAGAGAGCAACGCAAAAAAAATTAGCGTACTGAAACGCTGGCTCAAGATACGCAAAATTCCGGTAACCAACCTGGATATCCAGTCGCAGATGTATTTTCTGGGCTGGATGCTGCCGGGTGCTATCTCGCACATGCGCAGCGAATTTTTCAGGGATTATTTTATTGAAAGCTTCGACATGATGCGTGATCAGGATTACGCCATCGCCGTATTTCCCCGCCTGACGTTCGGGCCCGGCCAACGTTATGCTGCCAAAGGTTGTTATATCGTGCAGCTTGGTCAAGGCGAGCAACCAGCATTGATAAAAAAGAGCGAATGGATTATCCATTAAACCCCCTACGCAGGAGAATTTAACCATGTCCTTAAAATTTTTAGTCAGTAGACCCACACTTTCAATCAGCCTGGCCCTGATGTTATCGACCGGCTCTGCTACAGGTGCACAGCAGGAACATAACCATCATGCACATCATCAACAGATGATGGCCAAGCCAGGCTATCAGAGCTCCTTACAGAGCTATGCAATACCGGAGCTATCACTAATCGACATACACAACAACAAGGTTTCGCTGTCAAAGGCACTGGGGGAGGGAGGCCCGATAATATTAAATTTCATCTTCACAACCTGCACGACAATATGCCCCGTTCTCAGCGCCACCTTTTCTCAGGTACAGGGTAAACTCGGTGACAAAGAAAAAAACGTACGGATGATTTCTATCACCATTGACCCGGAGCAGGATACCCCAGAACGACTGAAAGAATATGCAAGCAAATTTAAAGCCGGAGCTAACTGGCAATTTTTAACAGGTTCACCTAGCGACATTATTACCACACAAAAAGCATTTGATGCCTACAGGGGCGACAAGATGAACCATATTCCGCTAACCTTGCTACGTACTAAAACAGATGGTCAATGGCTCAGGCTGGAAGGTTTCGCCAGTGCCGCTGAAATAGTAGCCGAGTACCGCCAGCACCTGGTTGAATCTACTGAAATCGGGGCTTTGTATAAATAAAAAACTTGATTAACACAATATATTTAATGTTTATATATCTGATATTGAACAACTAATGGGGATCATGATAGTGATCAATAATAGAATCCACATGGTCAAATATACTTTCAAGTGAAGAGCTTTTAGAAAGGAAAAGATCCGCCCCATTTTGTTGCGCAACAGCACGGTATTCTGGTATATCATATTGACTGAGAATAAAAACGACTGTTTCAGGATGGCCGGCTTTAATTTGTTTTGTCAGATCAAGTCCGTTTTCACCGGATTTTAAATCAATATCCATGATAATCAGGTCTGGATCAAAAGAATCAACAGTGTTCAATGTATCACCATCACCCGAGGACTCCCGGGTTTCTAGATCAACAAACCTTTCCAGAAGCGCACTCTTCAGTACACTTCGATAATTTAAATTATCTTCAACAAGCAGAGTTTTAAACATAATTTTCAAGCTTAAGTCACAATGACCTGCTCCCTCTATGTTGGTAAGAATTATTACTGGCCATTTGGTTCCAAAAAACCACATATAAATTACCATGCAAGTTCCTAATGGACAGATAACCATATTTATTTAAAAAGCTTATTCAGTCTATACAGTAAAAACCGTATTTTAAGCGTACATATGCATTCATGTTTTAAGGATATTATTCTCGGATAGATGATAATAGCAATCAGTATCTATCTAACTAAATAAAAAAAAGGGAGACTTAATATGAAACCACCAGCTAGAATTCTTATTGCTGATGACCATACCCTGCTACGGGCAGGCATACGTGCATTACTCGATACAGAGCAAGACCTTGAGGTTGTAGGCGAAGTAGATAATGGTAAAGATGCATTTTATTCTGCAGGACAGCTAAAACCCGACCTTATTCTTAGCGACCTGTCGATGCCAAAGACAAATGGCACAGAAGCAATTCAGCGTATCAGGAATCGCTACCCCGAAATAAAAATACTTGTTATCACTGTACACAAAACTAAAGAATATGTTCATGCTGCACTTAAAGCCGGTGCTAATGGATATTTATTAAAAGACGACACCAGCAATGAATTAATTAATGCCATCAATGATATTCTGGCTGGTAAGATTCATTTAAGCTCCAGCATTTGCGGTAATGTAGTTTTAGGCTATTTAGCAACCCCGGATAATGAAACAATTTCATCATCCACTGATTTGTTAACCATGCGTGAACGTGAAGTAATGAAACTTATTGCTGAAGGCTATAGAAATAAAGATGTCGCTGAATATTTATCAATTAGCCTGAAAACTGTGGAAAAACATCGTTCCAATATGATGAAAAAACTAGATCTGCATAGCACCAGTGGTATTACCAGTTACGCTATAAAAAATGGACTCGTCATATGAGAAACGTGTATTTAATTAAAATCAGGGTTACTCTTCATCCTGCACCAACGGCACAAAAGCAACACTGAGCACATCCCTGGTTTCGATCTCACCTTGTAGATTCTTCTTCACCAACATGAGCGACTGGCCGGAATACGAAGCACTCACCGGTATCACAAGATTGCCGCCCGGTTTTAACTGGTCAATCAGCGGCTGAGGAATATGCGTGGCTGCAGCGGTAACAATAATGCCATCGTAAGGCGCGTGCTCCTGCCAGCCCTGATAACCGTTGCCAATACGAGTTTCAATGTTTTTATATTTAAGCTGTTCAAAACACTCTACTGCCCGCTTGCCAAGTTCGACAATGCGTTCCACGCTAAAAACTTTTTCACAGAGTTGCGCCAATATCGCGGTTTGATAACCCGAACCGGTGCCGATCTCAAGTATATGGTGCTGGGGTTTTATATCCAGCAAGTCGGACATCAGCGCGACAATATAAGGCTGCGAAATGGTCTGGCCATGGCCAATGGGTAAAGGCCCATTATCATAGGCATTGGACTGTAAATATTTCGGTACAAACTTTTCTCTTGGCACCTCAACCATTGCCTGCATGACTCTTTTATCCAGTTTGCTTTTGCCAATATATCTGGCCGTGTAGCGAACTTCAGCTTCAATATCGTCAATCAAATATTTTATTTTTTTATTCATAGACTCTTTAAGTGCCTTCCTGCCATGAAGATAGATATTTAAGCTGCTCTGCGGTCAGTGTATCAATGTCGATATGCATCGCCGCAAGTTTGAGTCGTGCCACTGCCTTATCAATTTCGTCTGGCACTTTATGTACCGTATTATCAAGATCAGCACCATGAACAGCCAGATGAAGTATGCACAATACCTGATTCGCAAAACTCATATCCATCACTGCCGAAGGGTGACCTTCGGCTGCAGCCAGATTGACCAGACGGCCTTCTGCCAGCAGGCAAAGTCGCCGGCCATCCGCCAGGGTATACTCATCCACTGATTTTCGTGGCCGCTGCCTGCTGACGCTGAGCGCTTCCAGCGCCGGTAAATTGATCTCAGCATTGAAGTGCCCCGCGTTGGCAAGCACGCAACCGTCTTTCATCACTTCCATATGCACCCTGTCCACCACATTCTTGTCACCTGTAACAGTAATAATAAAATCAGCAATTTTTGCAGCATCGATCAGTGGCATCACCTCATAGCCATCCATGGTTGCTTCCAGCGCATGCAAAGGGTCAACCTCGGTAACCACAACATGCGCACCATGGCCTTTGGCACGTAGTGCAATGCCACGCCCACACCAGCCATAACCAACCACGATAAAGGTTTTACCCGCAAGCAGGATATTGGTCGCGCGAATCACACCATCAAGTGCACTCTGGCCGGTGCCATAACGGTTATCAAAAAGATGTTTGGTCATCGCATCATTGACCGCGATTACCGGGAATTTAAGCGCAGCTTCATTAGCCATCGCACGCAGGCGAATCACACCGGTAGTAGTTTCTTCGGTACCACCCAGCATGTCTTCAATCAGATGGGGGCGTGTGCGATGAATCTCACTGACCAGGTCAGCACCATCATCCATGGTAATCACCGGCTGATGGTCCAGTGCCGCATTGATATGCTGATAGTAGGTTTCGGTGTTCTCACCACAGATGGCATAAACCGGGATATTAAAATGCTCAACCAATGCTGCGGCTACATCATCCTGCGTGCTCAAGGGGTTACTCGCGCACAATACCAGATCCGCCCCCGCCGCTTTCAACACCCGTGCCAGATTCGCCGTTTCCGTAGTGATATGCAGACAACCACTAATTCGAATGCCTTCAAGTGGCCGGGCATCAACAAAGCGCGTAGCCAGCTCCTGCAACACCGGCATCTCCTGCCACGCCCATTCAATACGCTGCAGGCCATCATCAGCGAGGCTTATATCTTTAATATCAAAATCACTAATCTGTTTCATGACTTTTTCCGGCACAAGCTATAAACAGCCTTATCATAACAGACAGCCAAGCCATAGGTCGGCACGGGGATGCCGACCTGCAGATAAAATTAGATACTGGAATCAGCAGAAAATTTTAAGAAATAAAATGACCGGGGAACACAGAAAACAACTATTACCAATGTAAAAATCGTTGTTCTCTGCCCCTGTTACTCTTTCAGTTAATTAACCTTCGGCAACGTAATCATCCGTGTCATTGCCGACAAGCACTTTCTTGTCTTCTAACTCCATATCCATATAAATTTTCTTGTTTTCTTCATTTTCGAAATAAATTTCCAGACCATTTTCACCGTCGCCTTCATACAGACAAGGGTGGTTATCCGGATCCGGGACTTCGTGTAATGAAATGGGGTCTAAGGTTGAACGGATATGCATGATGAGTCCTCCTGTTGAGTACTCTCCTCATGGTAATTATCCAGGTAAGGTAATCAACTATCATTCCATAAGGTTATTCAATCCAGCGATTGAGCGCGCTTGAGTTTGCGCATTAAAAACCGCGCAGGATTCAAATAATCAGCCACTTCTTTACTAACTGGCAAAGGCTCATTAACTATCATTGCGACTAATATTTCAGCTGAAAGAAAACTGCTGCATATCCCCCGCGAACCGTGGCCCGCATTTACGTACAAGCCGGACAAATGTCTGGCCTGCGGATATTCTGTTCTCGGCCTGCCGTGATGAAGCTCTTTATAATCTTCACTGAAAGCCACTTTATCCGGCATCGCGCCAACAACCGGTGTCATGTCATCACTCACCGGGCGAAAGCCTACACGGCCACTCAGCCGTTCTGGTTTTTTATAAATGCCGGGCAAGCATTGTTCAATATGCGCCATGGTTTCATCCTGCTCGGCCTGCGTCATTTCTGGATTATCATCACCGACTCGATAGGTGGCACCGGCATAATGCATACCGTTGTATTCGGGCGTGACGTAAGCATCAAAACTAACCGCTTTATTCAAGGTCAGGCTAGATTCACTCACCGGTATCTCGGTGAGCTGACCACGCACCGATGATAACGGCAACCATGAGGTGGCGTTAAACTGGTTTACACCAACACCATTGGCAACGATCAAGACTTCAGCAGCAGCAATACTCTGGCCATTTTTACCAACAGCCTGCCATTGATTATCTACTTTACAAATATCATCAACATTTTTATTGATCAACTGCAACGATGGGCCACAGGCACGCACCAGGGCTTCGCAGATTTTTCTGGGTGAAGCCCAGCCTGCCTCGGGGAAAAAAGTCACCGTTATATCCTGGCCCGATAGATACGGCTGCAATTCGTGTTCTCCCAGAATAGTCATGAACTGTTCAGGATAACCGTGTTTGTTTATTAATTTTTCCGCCTTGCCTTTTTTAAAGATGGAATAAACCCCATCGTGAAACCAGAATTTTTCTTCATCATTTTTTTGCAAATGGTCAAGGCTATGCGAGGCGTACGATAATGCATTGCAATAAAATTGCGCATCGTTTTTATTATCAAGAGACAGCCTTGGCATCAATAGCCCCGCCGGATTGCCCGACGCCTCTTCAGCCACATGCTTGTGCTTCTCGATAAGGCTGACCTTCCAGCCGCGTTGCACCAGCGACCAGGCCGTGGTCAGGCCAACTAAACCTGCACCAATGACCACCGCTGTTTTGCCCTGGTATTTGGTTTTATCGAGTACGTACCATGGCGTTTTTGACTGGCGCTGTTTTTTATCTGTGAGCACAGCGGTAATCATCTCGCGTTTTTTACCGTGGCCTTTTACTTTTTCAACTTCAAAGCCCACTGCCTGCAAACCCCGGCGCACAAATCCCGCCGCTGTGTAGCTGCTAAGGCTTGCGCCCTGCCCGCTGTTTTTTTCGATTAGGGAAAACACCCGATCATTCCACAGATCAGCATTTCTGTCCGGATCAAAACCATCCAGGTACCAGGCATCAGCCTGTAGCTCTCTCGACTCCAGCGCCTCGACCACATCTGCAAAAACAAGGTGCAGATGAACCCTGCCGCCCATCAAAGTGCGCACATGCTCACCTTCAACGGGCAGCGGGTAAACCGAGAGCAGTTCATCATAGGCCTCCAACAGCGCCGGCCAGTTGCTGGCAACGCGTTTGATATCCACGGGTGAGACCGGATGTTTTTCGATGGCAATATAGTGCAGGCAGGCTTCAGGGTCTGCCTGTTTCGCCCAGGCCTGCATGCTCAACACAAAATTCAGCCCGGTGCCAAAGCCGGTCTCCGCAACCACAAACTGTTCGCCCGAAGCAAGCGCCTGCCAGCGCGAAGCCAGTTGATTGTGTTTCAGAAAGACATACTCCGACTCTTCACGACCGCCCGCGGCCGAATAATAAATATCTTCGTAATCCGGGCTATAAGGCTGCCCGTCGCGCCATTCTATTTCTGCATATTTCATTATTTTTATTCACCACTTCGAAACATTGCATCCAACAAGATGCAGAATCAATTTTAAAATCCCTGTAAAATACCCAGCTTCTGTGCACTTAGATAGAATCAGTCTGGAAATCCAATGATAAACAATATTGACCAAATCAAACTTGACGACAAAATTATTCTCATCACCGGCGCCGGCGATGGCATCGGCAAAGCTGTCGCGCGGGACTGCGCCAGACGCGGTGCCACAGTTATTCTACTCGGCAAAACCATCCACAAACTAGAAGCAGTTTACGACGAAATCATTGAAATAGGTGGCCCTGAACCGGCAATTTACCCGATGGATTTAAGCGGTGCCAGCGCAGATGACTACGATGACCTGCGCGACAATATAGAAAAAGAGTTCGGCAGACTGGACGCCCTGCTCAACAACGCAGGCTGGCTTGCCGCCTCAACGCCAATGGAAATTTATGATACCGAACTCTGGTATCGCGTCATGCAGGTCAACCTGAACGCCCCCTTCCTGCTGACCAAAGCCTGCATTCCCCTGATCAAGAAATCACCACAGGGTGCAATTGTGTTCACCGCCGACCCCAAAAACACGGCCTACTGGGGCGCCTATGGTGTCGCCAAATCCGGCCTGCAAACCCTGATGACCATACTCGCCGACGAACTGGAATCACAGCACATCATGGTCAACGCCTTTGACCCCGGCCCGGTTCGCACCAACTTTAGAACCCGCGCCTACCCCGCTGAAGATGCCCGCGAAATGAACAAACCCGAAGACGTGAGTGCGGGCTTTATCTATCTGGTGAATGGTGATTGTGATGGTGTGACGGGCAGGACTTTTACACTGGGTGATTTTGAATAAATTAAATCATCACCCTACTTCATCAAATCAACCTCAATCCCCTGCGCCCGCAAAGCATCTGCACGTTCACCAATATAAACCTGAAAATTGGGCTGGCGCTGATAGGCACCTGAAGCCACATAATCCATGACCGACTGAACATGAAACGATTTTAGATAGGCATCGGTACGAAAAACTTCTTTTCCCTTAGCATCAAAATAAACCATGCTGGGCGCATACTTAACATCCAGCTGTTTTACCCAGTCGCGAATTTTTACTTTTTTTCCGTCGGGACTCACAATTTTTTCTTCGCTCCACATGTCCAGCAGGGCCACATTAAAGCGACTCAACTGTTGCTTGCCTTCCGACCGATTGAGCATGTCGTTGTGCAGCTCATCGCAGGCAGCGCATTGTTTTTGTTCAAACATGACCAGCAACGGTTTTTCTGGTGATAATGCCTGCTTTAAATTTCTGGGGTCTTTTATATTGATCACATCGGTGTATAACTTACCAGTGGCTGGCTGCGGATCAACTTTCGCCAGATAATCCTGATAACTTAATTTCGCTTCCATTTTCTGGCCGACATAATCGAGTACGGTATGAAATTTTTCTGGCGGGTAATAACCGTTGGCACGGTAAACCACTTTATTGTCTTCATTGAAAAAAAGTAAAGTGGGCGTGTACTGTACTTTTAAGGCGGCGGCAAATTCTGTTTCTGTAAACTCATTTTCATCAACGATGACTTCTGAACCACCCCAGATATTGATCGCGACGACATCAAAATATTTCCGGGTTTTATCTGCAATGACGCGCTGGCCAAAATTATCTTCGAGTAATTTTTTACAATAGGGGCAACCGTCCTGATAAAAATACAGCATCAGGCGTTTGTTTTTATCGGCGGCATCAGCGATGTCTTCATAAACATCGAGAAAGGAGATTTTGAACCAGTCGGGTTTTTCTTCATAGCCGGGGTTGACGTAACCGGGCTGTAACTCATCACCTTCAACTGCACCGAGCCACTGCGGCAACATAAAAAACAATGGAAAAAGAAAGGCTATAGTTTTAAATTTAATAACACCCATATCCCACCTCTGACTGTTAGTAAACCAGGAAAACTAATACTGTAGCACTAACGCCCCCTGGCTTTAAAGTGTTTTGTTTTTCTTTTTCTGTCCTGTTCCTTGCGAATGCCCTGTTCGTCAAGCTCTAAACCGACGGATTCCATCAGCTGTTTTACTTCCGGCTGTTCCAGATCCATGGTTTTTCCCTGACGCAGGCTTTTCGGCAAATGTATTTCACCATAACGCACACGCATCAAACGGCTCACAGTGACATCTACCGCTTCCCATAAACGCCGGACTTCACGATTGCGGCCTTCGCGCAATACCACGTGGTACCAGTGGTTACTGCCCTGCCCACCGGCGTCTACAATCTCATCAAAATGCGCGGAACCATCTTCCAGTTCAACACCTTTTTTAAGCTGCTTAATTTTATCCAGCGTTACTTCACCCCTGACGCGCACTGCGTATTCACGTTCAATTTCGTGCGAAGGGTGCATCATGCGATTGGCCAGTTCACCGTTATTGGTAAACAGCAACAGGCCACTCGTATTGATATCCAGTCGACCGATGCTGACCCAACGTGAATTGGTCAGCTTGGGCAGATGATCAAAAACCGTTTTACGGCCCTCTTCATCCTTGCGTGAACAGACTTCACCGACTGGCTTGTTGTAAACCAGCACGCGCACTTCAGCTTTGGCCGCCCTGATAATAATGCGCTTGCCGTGAAACTCGGCGCGGTCGCCTTCTTCTACTTTGGCACCCAGTTTAATTTTTTCTCCATTAACTTTAACCTGGCCACGTTCGATCCAGCGCTCGATTTCACGGCGCGAACCAAAGCCCATACGCGACAGCGCTTTTTGTGCACGTTCTTCAGACATAAAAATGAGAAAAAATTATAAAAAAATTTTAATGGAAATTAAACGCCGCTGGCAGACGAGGTGCCTGCATCTGCATCATCGTCTAACTCAGTTTCTATTTCATCAGCCACGGCTTCGGCCTCTGCGCTATCCTCCATTTCCGCCACTTGTTCAGAAGGCGCATCAGATTCCTCTTCATCATCCAGCGCCAGTTCCGGATAAGCCTTGTCCAGGTCTTTGATTTCCGCCAGTGTTGGCAGCTCATCAAGTGATTTAAGATTAAAATAATCCAGGAACTCACGGCTGGTACCGTACAACGCGGGCTTGCCCGGCACATCTTTGTGCCCCAGTACTTTTATCCACTCACGTTCCTGCAGGGTGCGAATAATGTTCGAGCTAACACTGACGCCGCGCACCTCTTCAATTTCGCCACGGGTGATCGGCTGGCGATAGGCGATCAACGACATGGTCTCCAGCAGGGCCCGGGTATATCGCGCCGGCTTTTCTTCCCAGAGACGCCCTACCCACTGCGCATAATCCTGTTTTACCTGAATCCGAAAACCACTGGCGACCTGGCTGAGTTCAAAACCGCGCTCGGCATAATCATCGCTCAATTCGTGCAGCGCCTTGCGAATTTCATCACGCGTCGGCCGGTCTTCATCACCACTGAAAATCGCATCCAGATGCTGCACGTTCATTGGCTTGTCTGCAGCCAGCAAAATTGCTTCCAGAATATTTTTTAATTTTTCCAATGTCATTTCAGATACCTTTATTTTTCACTGCTGGCAGCAGCCTTAACATGAATAGATGCAAATGGTTCTGACTGAACCAGGTCGATCAGCTGTTCTTTTACCAGTTCCAGCAGGGCCAGCAGGGTCACTACCGCACCACGACGGCCTTCTTCAATCGAGAACAACGAGGTGTAATCGGTAAAGTCGTGCGCCGAAATTTTCTCCAGCACCTTACTCATGCGCTCGCGCACCGACAGGGCTTCACGCTGTATCTGGTGATGGCTGTACATTTCTGACCGGGCCATGACATCCTTAAAGGCCATCAACAGGTCTTTCAGGTCAACTTCGGGCACCGGCCTGTCCTGCTTCAGCTCGGGCAGTTCTGCATCGGTCAGATACAGGTCACGCCCGATACGCGGCAATTCATCAATATTCTGCGCGGCCTGTTTAAAGCGTTCATATTCCTGCAGACGGCGCACCAGCTCGGCACGTGGATCATCTTCATCTTCCGCCTCGGTCGGGCGCGGCAACAGCATGCGCGATTTGATCTCCGCCAGCATCGCCGCCATCACCAGGTATTCCGCGGCAATCTCAATCTTCAGCGTCTGCATCATGTCGATATAGCTCATGTACTGCTGGGTTATTTCCGCAATCGGCACTTCCAGCACATCCAGGTTCTGACGTTTGATCAGATACAACAGTAAATCCAGCGGCCCCTCAAAGGCCTCAAGAATCACTTCCAGCGCATCGGGCGGAATATACAGGTCCTGTGGGACAACGGTGAGCGGCTCGCCCTGCACCAGCGCGAACGGCATTTCATCCTGCTTGCTTGCATTGGCCGAAACGGTAGCGGCTTGTGGATCAGGTTCAGTCATTATAGGTAGGCAATGCCCATGGCTTTTCTTACTTCTTCCAGTGTATCACGAGCCACATCGCGTGCGGCCTCATTTCCACTTTCGACGATGGCTTTTACCGCCGCCATATCATCCTCGTATTCGCGAGCGCGTTCCTGAATCGGTTTAAGCTCGGCCAGCACCGCATCGATCACCGGCTGCTTGCAGTCAACACAGCCAATGCCCGCGCTGCGGCAGCCTTGCTGCACCCAGTCTTTGGTGTCTTCATCGGAATACACTTCGTGGAACTGCCAGACCGGGCATCTGGCCGGATCACCGGGGTCGGTACGACGGACACGGTTGGTATCGGTCGGCATGGTGCGCATTTTTTTGGTGATATCATCAGGCGCATCACGCAAGGCAATGGTATTACCGTAGGACTTGGACATTTTCTGACCATCCAGCCCCGGCATTTTTGACGCCGGCGTCAGCAGCGCCTGCGGCTCGGGCAGGATAATCTTGCCGGAACCTTCCAGATAACCGAACAGGCGCTCCTTATCGCCAATCGAAATATTCTGCTGCGAATCCAGCAGCGCCTGCGCCACATCCAGCGAATCCTGATCACCCGCTTCCTGATATTTTTTGCGGCACTCTTTGAACATACGGGCATTTTTCTTGCCCATCTTGGCGACAGCCTGTTTGGCTTTTTCTTCGAAATCCGGCTCACGACCATAAAGGTGGTTAAAACGACGCGCCACTTCACGGGTCAGCTCAACGTGCGCGACCTGGTCTTCACCCACCGGCACCATGCCCGCCTTGTAGACCAGAATATCGGCGCTCTGTAACAGGGGGTAACCCAGAAAGCCGTAGGTCGCGAGGTCTTTTTCTTTCAACTGCTCCTGCTGATCCTTGTAGGTCGGTACCCGTTCCAGCCAGCCCAACGGTGTAATCATCGACAACAGCGTATGCAACTCAGCGTGTTCCGGCACCTTGGACTGAATAAACAGCTTGGCCGAACCCGGGCTGATGCCCGCCGCCAGCCAGTCGATCACCATTTCCCAGGCACTTTCAGCAATTATTGAGGGATCTTCATAATGCGTGGTCAGCGCGTGCCAGTCGGCAACGAAAAAGAAGCACTCGTATTCGTGCTGTAGATTGACCCAGTTCTTCAGAACGCCGTGGTAATGGCCCAGATGCAAACGACCCGTCGGCCGCATTCCCGAGAGCACGCGCTGGTGCTGTGTTGGTAAGTTACTCAAGTTAACCTCTTAAAGTAAAAAAACTGTCGTGATGATGGCTTTGAAGAAAAGCACCATCGGCCAGAGGATTTTACCTAATATGCCGGTGACTAACAGAAAAATAACAACGAACATGCCGTAAGGCTCAATTTTCATGAAAGGTACGGCAATATAGGGGGGCATTACACCGGCCACCACCCTGCCACCATCCAGCGGTGGAATTGGCAGTAAATTCAGCACCATTAAAATCAGGTTGATCAGGATACCGGCATCGCCGACTTTCATAATATAAAGCGCGAAAGCGTCACCCGGCGAGTACATCAGCTTG
>JAPHSZ010000072.1 GCA_026196545.1 Gammaproteobacteria bacterium | reverse complement strand
TTAACACCTTCGTTGTCGATATCAGCCTGAATCATTTTCACGCCTTCCTCATTACACAGGAAATCGTGTTGCTGACAGATTGCAGCTTTGCCGTCGCGAGTCGCGGTTGTTGCAAGCTGACCTGCATCCAGACGATCACCAATACCACAACCAGTACAAACGTATGCGCCAATTTTCATTTCATCAGCCATTTCTTAACCCTCCGCCTTTGCAACGCGGTTCACGACCTGAATGGCACGTAACGCAGATGCTGTTGCATGTTGAACGGCACGGTTGACGTCCAACGCATCAGACGAACAACCCGCGGCGAATACGCCACCGTTCGCTTAATCATGCTCGATAAAGCCTTCGTCGTTCACTTTAATTTCAATTGGGAATGTATCTTTATCAACACTTGGCTCCATACCTACAGCCAGAACAACCAGATCGTGCTCGTTGGCGTAGCGGTTGTAACCTTCGGTATCGACACCGTGCAGTGTCGGGTTACCGTTTGATTTGTTCTCAACGATGTTTGCGACTTTTGACTTGATGAACTTCACGTTCTCGTCATCCTGTACTCTCTGATAGAAATCGTCAAAGCGGTCAATCGCGCGGATATCAATGTAGTAAACAGAGACGTCAGCCTCATCGCCAAACTTCTCAGTTACATATGTTGTTTGCTTCAATGAAGCCATGCAGCAAATGCGTGAGCAGTGTTTCAGGTAGTTACGGTCACGTGAACCAGCACACTGGATGAAGGCTACGTTTTTGGCTTCAGCACCATCAGAAGGACGTAAAATCTTGCCGCCGGTGGGCCCAAACGGATCCATCATACGCTCGAACTCAACACTGGTAATCACATTATCGATACGGTCGTAACCATAAGGCTGAATCTTGTTGGCATCGAATGGACGCCAGCCTGTGGCATAAATAACAGCACCGGCTTTCAACTCAATCGTTTCTTCCTGCATATCCAGGTCGATCGCATCGTACTTGCACGCGTCTTTGGCTTTCTGCGCATCATCAGTGCCGATCATCTGCGGATCAATCACATAACGTTTTGGCTGTGCCAGATTATAAGGCAGATAGGCACCTTTGTGCTTATCCATGTTGTAGTTGAATTCGTTATCGAACTCAGACTCAACCGCATCACCGCAGGCTCCACATGCTGTACAGTTAGCATTAACAAAGCGCGGGCTAATTTTCACCGTCGCCGTGTAATTACCCGCTTCACCTTCCAGACCCGTAACTTCTGCCATCGTCACTACTGTGATGTTCTTATTGGCACTCATACGACGCTGGTTGATTTCCAGACCACAGGTCGGGAAACACAGCTTGGGGAAGTATTTATAAAGTTGAGAAACACGACCACCAATAAAGGGACGTTTCTCAATCACGATGACCTGTTTGCCAACTTCAGCAGCCTCAATCGCAGCAGTCATGCCGCTGATGCCTCCGCCAACAACCAGTATGGTCTGGTTAGTTGCAACTATTTCCGACATCTTATTCCTCCAAAGGATCGCGTGCCAGTATTAAAAAAGCCATTTAAATCAATCAGATAAAACGACTAAAGAATTCTTTCCAAAACGCCAGAAACACTGCCTCGACGCAGGGAGTGCATATCATACCCGTTTCAGTTTAATTTCTCTATATACTGTGCAATTGTTAAGGTAGGAAAATTCTATAAGTAGATAGAATTTATTTATAGATAAATCTAGATTTAAAAGACAATTCAAGAATCATGAATGAAAAACAATGCCCCTGCGGATCAGGAGAATCATTTGCTCATTGCTGCGAGAAACTCCTGAACGGCAGCGCCACAGCTGAAACAGCCGAGCAGTTGATGCGCTCACGCTACAGCGCCTACGCAGAAGAGAATGAAAACTATCTAAAAAATACCTGGCACGCGGAAACACGGCCCGAGACCATTGAATTTGTGCCGACTATAAAATGGACGAGACTGCGTATCAAAAATACCGACAAAGGTGGCGTAAATGACGAACAGGGAACGATTGAATTTATTGCTACTTATAAAACAAACGGCCGTGCATTTCAGCTGCACGAAGTTAGTCGGTTTGTTCGAATCAATGGATGCTGGGTATATTTCAACGGAAAAACAAACACAAGCCAGGCCTTTACATCTTAATCAGCGTCCTGCTCCTGATCATAAAATCTCCTCCTGCCACGCTTATTTCTCTTATTTTTATTACGTCTAGGCTCGAGCAACCCTTCTGCTTCTAATCGCATTCTTACCTGTTTTTTAACCTGCCTGAATTCCTGTTTCTGCTCAGATGATAAATTCCTCTCCCTTTGACGTTTTTTCAGTAACACATCCTCAGCATACTGCTCCATATTGTCGATATAAACAGGCTCAGATCTGGCTTCTGCCTGCACTTGTGGAGAACTATCACTTACTGGCTTTACATGAATATATTCACCCTCCTCGCCAACTGGCAGCACTTCCATTGAAACTAGTCTTGCCTTTGCGCAACCATCTACCTTCTCATACTGCAAAACCGTATTCACACCAGAAGTAAGATACTTAAGAGCCTGACTCAAATGCATACCCTCTACTAACTCAACAGGCTGATCAGCATTCACCGGGAAATTCAGTTCAAAATCATGTTGCTTTGCCAAAGCAGTCAAGACTTGCTGCAAAGTGTTTGCATGTAATTCTGGCATTACCAGCGGATCACAGTCATCTTTACCTCGTTCAACTGCAGGTATCTCCCAGGCCAAACTTAGCATTATAAAAAATAATGCATACTTCATTTAATAACCTGTAACACCACTTTCTCTACCACGCAGCATTTTAAACCGTTTAAAACCAAAACTACTTAGCTCATCCAAATCAAAATCAACCATTCCCAACATCTCACGGTGTTTAATTCCCTGTGAACACTTAAACTCACCACCTTCAAATTTATTCAACTTTGAAAGAGACGGGTAACAAATTTTAGAGGGACAGGTTAACGCGCAGCCAGCATTACCAAACAACGTGACATGCTCTTTATTTTCTACCTGCTCAAGAAACTCATGATCCTGATTGGTTGCCATAGGTAACACAACCGTATCGTAAATTTCCAGGGCTTTCTGAATTTTCTCGTGTGTATTAATATTTTTTAATAACACTAGCTTCAATTTGGTACTCAGGAAAATCCTGGCGAATCCATTCAACTAGCTCATCTCTGTGCGCAATAATAGAGTTACCTTTGCGGTGATATTTCTGCAAAAACAATCGATTATTTTCATACTCTTCACGTTCCACGTAATGATTGCTGAATGGAATACGAAGCCCAATCCCAACATCATAAAGCTGACAAATATCCTGGTCCGACAGTTCAGGACGAATAAAATGTCGCCCACCATATAAAGTGGATTTTTCCACAAATCCAAATACGCTATCTATTTGTGCAATAGGAATATTTGCATAATTTCGTGCCAGGTAGTCAAAGATAGGTTGCCGCAGTTTTTTACCTCGAGCTGAAATAGTAAAAATCATAATGAGACCTGTGACCAGTATTTTTTATACTACACATACAGAGTGTTATTGATTGTATAAATAAAACCGCCCCGATTGTACTTTTTACGGCACTAACGGGGCGGTCAAACAAATAAGCGATAGGCTTAAAGCTCGTTCAGTCTATTCAATCGCGTTTTCACTGACGAAACAAACGACCAAACCAGAGTCCAAATCCCATGAACAGCGTCCATATTGAAAATGAACCAATACCAAGGAATCCATCATCGTCTTCAACAACAACTACTGGAGCTTTACCACCAGTACCAACGATAACACCACTAGATGCAACTGCATTACCTGGCGTTGTACCAGAATCTGCAACAGGAGTAACTTCGAAATTAATGTACTGACCATCATCAGCATCAACCAAAGTATAAGTTAAAGTCGTTGCACCACTAATAGCTACCCCATTGTTATACCACTGAAACATAGAAACACCTTCAGCATCACCCTCTGCATCTGAATAAGTGTAGCTAGCAGTAAGACTATCTCCTACCTCTACATCCCCACCATTGTCATCTGCAAGACTAACATTGCTTGCCGTTGGGGCATCATTAGCTGCCGGACCAGGGATGACAACACCTAACGATTCAACAGCCACACCATTAAGAACCCCATTTTGTGCTACAGGTGTCACTTCAAAAGAAATGATTGTACCTTCATCTGTAGCAGTGATTGCATAGGTTGAAGATGTTGCCCCACTTATAGCAACACCATCACGTAACCATCGGAAAGTAGATACCCCCTCAGGATTACCATCAACATCATCATAGGTGTAATTACCGGTTAAGGTGTCACCAACTGAACCGCCAGTACCACTGACAAATAAAGAACCCGCAGTTGGTGCACTATTGCCAGCCAAAATATCAAAGGTAGTATCAAAATCACCAATAACTAAATCTCGCGCAATATCTTTTACGAGAATATCCATTGAGTTTGTACCATTGGTCACGGTAATAGTTCGATCATTCCCATTGGGAACCTGAGCAGCCAATGCATTTATAATATCTATCTCAGGTATCGATGAGCCACCACTAGCCACCACCAGCACATCACCTGCATTCAAATCCCAAACCGTATCAGTGTCAGTACCCGAACTGGCATCATCAAGTTCAAAATAGAACACATCATTGCCACCAAGCCCCACCAGACTATCCGAACCTGCACCACCATCCAGAACGTCATCACCGGCACCATAGTTTGGATTATTTGCTAACAGGGTTGCGAGCTCTCCCAAGACATAAGTTTTAACCACGCCTCCAGTATCAGGCATCACATATTGACTAGTATCACCATCACCACCATCACGACCAAGGGTTTCCGTGGCGTCTGTAGAATTACCTGCCGCGCCGCCATCACCATTACCGAAGCCGCCGCCGCCGCTGCCGCCTGAATAATCACCGTCAGAATCGTGATCAACTGTTGAACCACTACCACCATTACCGGTACCGGTTGCACTGCTGCCACCATTTCCACCAGATCCGCCAGGAGTACTACTGTAGAGAGAACCTACGCCGCCAGTGCCAAAAAAGCCACCGCCGCCGGCACCGCCGCCTGCGTCAGAAGACTGGTAACTACCATCAGTGGCACCAAGGCCGCCACCAAGGCCTTCATAACCACTATAGGCACTACCACCAGAACCGCCGCCACCGCCACCGATGCCGCCATCACC
>JAPHSZ010000200.1 GCA_026196545.1 Gammaproteobacteria bacterium | reverse complement strand
TTCTACTCAGCCAGCTATCACTGGAAGGCCTGAAGAACTGGATCGAATACGGCGTGCGCAATTACCATAACCACCCCGAACGCCAGAAAGATTACTTTAGTATCCAGTCCGCCGACAGCAAGGCGATGCTGCAACGCGAACGCCACGGCACCCTGTACATGGACAACGAGCGCAAGCTGGACATGTACATGCGCAGCATGTGGCAGGCAGAAGAATATTTTGTGCCCTACTCGCTCGGCTTTGATGAGATGCGCAAACCGCAACCTTATTATGACAGCCTTGGCATGCGCGTACCCGATGTCTACGATGACCGTAATGGTGTCCGCGGTATCAATCGCTACCGCCTGACGCTGGCACACATGGCCGCCCACAAACGCTGGACCGAGCGCCAGGTTGCTGACAACCTGTCACCGTTCCAGCGTGTCGCGGTTGAGGCCTTTGAGGACTCACGCATCGAACAACTAATTATCCGCGAATACCCGGGGCTGAAAAAATATTTCATGGCGCTGCACCCGACGCCGGTTGAAGGCGACTGCGATGCCGAAAAAGAGTCCTGCGTGCGCCACCGCCTGGCAATGATCTCGCGCGCAATTCTCGATGAAAACCACGGCTACCAGAACCCGGACATACTGGAATACGTGGCCAAATTCTGGGATGCGATGAAAGACAGCGAGTCCAGCACCAGGGAAATGCTCAATATCGCAATTTCGTTCACCGCAAAAACGCGTCGCCAGACCGACCTGTCACCGCGGGTGCGTTTTGAAAATACCGAAATAGACTACCGCGACGACAACCGCCACATGTGGGTGTTCATCGAAGAAAATGATGAAGCCGAAGACGACACCAGCGAGCCACAGAGCTCGGAAGTAGTTGAGCCCGATGGCCTGCCGCCGCGCCATTACCACGAGTGGGATTACAATACGACCAGCTTCCGGCCGGACTGGGTGACCCTGTACGAGTCGCTGCATGCCCCCGGTAACGCCTCTGAAATCGACAAGATCCTGGAAAAACATTCCGCGCTGGCAAATTATTTAAAACGCATTCTGGACCTGTTAAAGCCGCAGCAATACACCCGCGTGCGTTATCAGGAAGACGGCAGCGAGCTCGACCTGGATATCGCGATTCGCTCACTGATTGATTACAAGAGCGGCTCCCAGCCCGACCCGCGCATCAACATGAGCCACGAGCATTCCGGCCGTGATTTTGCGGTGCTGTTGCTGATGGACCTGTCGGCCTCTTTGAACGAGATCCCCGATGGTTGCACGCAAAGCATCCTCGAACTCAGCCGCGAGGCGGTGACCCTGCTCGGCTGGTCCATTGAACAGCTCGGCGACAAGTTTGCCATTGCCGGTTTCCATTCGGATACGCGCCACAATGTCCGTTATCACCACATCAAGGGCTTTAGCGAGCACTGGGATGATGGCGTCAAGGCGCGCCTGGCCGCGCTCGAACCCGGCTTCTCCACGCGCATGGGCGCGGCGGTTCGCCATGCCTCGCATTACCTCGAAGGCCAGAAGGCCGACAAGAAGCTGCTGCTGATCCTGACCGACGGCGAACCGGCGGATATTGATGTCACCGATGAAAAACTGCTGATTGAAGACACCCACAAGGCGGTGGATGAACTGTCCAGCAAGGGCATACACACGCACTGTATCAGCCTGGACAAAAAAGCCGATGACTACATCCAGGACATCTTCGGCCCCGGTGGTTACTCGGTGATTGACCATGTGGAAAAATTACCGGAAAAACTACCATTGTTATTTACTGCACTGACCTCTTAAAATAATCAGACAATACAACTGACTTCTAACGGGAAATAGATATGAAAAAATTAATCATCACTTTAGCCATATGCCTGTCATTCGCCAACCTGGCACAGGCTGACGAAAACCTGAAACAGCGCGCGCAAAAAAGCAAGGCCGTGGTCAAAGAATTCATGGGCCAGCTCAAAGGTGAACTAGAAAGCGCCATGAAAGCCGGCGGCCCGGTTAACGCCATTAGCGTTTGCAACAAAATGGCCCCCGTGATTGCAAAAAACCTGTCTGACAAATACGGTTGGGACATCGCCCGAACCAGCCTGAAAACCCGCAATGCAGCCAACAAACCCGATGCCTGGGAAACCAAGGTATTAAACGAATTTGATGCCCGCAAGGCCAAAGGTGAAGATGTAAAACCCATGGCCCACTTTGAATCTGTCGACGGTAACTTCCGCTTCATGAAAGCCATCCCAACTGGTGAAGTTTGCCTGAAATGCCACGGTGAAAATATCGCACCACCAGTCAAGGCAAAACTAAAGGAACTTTATCCAGACGATATGGCTACAGGCTATAAACTGGGCGATGTTCGTGGCGCGTTTACCATTATCCAGCCGATGTAAGTCATAAATAAATTATTGTAATAAAAAACCGAGCACTGGCTCGGTTTTTTATTGCTTAGAAATTAAAAATATTGCGTACTCAGGGTGAAATAAACACAGCGCATTGTTCCGATAGCTAAAACTTCATATAAACATAAAACACCAATAAAAGCACAGCAATAAATATCAAAGCATACTTCGCAACTTTCTTATTTTTTAACTCTTCCCGCTCAAACTCATCCAGTGTGCCTCGTATTTTTCGCAATGCCTTAATCGCAAGCACACGGTCTATGTATAAGTTGATAAATTTCTTTTGAGGGTCTTTTTCTTCCATAATTAATCTCTAGAAAAACTGGATGCCGTCCCTTAGGTTCGTGAAGAGAGCCTACCGTTCAGAATTATTCAAGCACTTCCTCGCGCTTATCCTCATACACTTCCATACTCTCACGCTTCTCGCACTCAACTGTCGGTAAGCGACTGCATTCCTGCTGACGAACATTTTGCAGGGTTTCGTAGGAGGTTCTTTTAATCTGTTCCTGGCTGCAGCCAGAGAGAAAGGGGAAAGCAATTAACAGAAAGACAGACAGGCGGAACATAGTTCAGTGCTCTTCGGACACTGTCTCCGGTAACACGAAAGATGTACTCTGCATCAGACTCTGCATGTATATGATCCCGCCATGCGGGCGATTAATCTCGGCAACATTGTAGATATATTCAAAAACATCATCGGCCTGTGATTCTTCAACCACTACTGTCAGCACTTCTTTTTCGCTTTGCTCACCAACACCGCGGTATTTTGCCGGGGTTAGCTTGCCCATGCCGCGTGCAAAATTAAAATTGGCGGTGGTCAGCTGCTTTTCGTGCTCCAGCCTGTCAACCACAGCCAGTGCCCTGCCTTTCGGCAGTATCGCGGTAATCAGTTTTGTTGTTTTAAGCTCCATTATTCACTAACCAGCTGTTCAAGCATTTCCTCGGGCACGTAGGTCGCGGCCTTTTCCAGCTGGGTGACATACATGAAACCCTTGCCAGGGGTATCCATCTGTCCTGCCAGATACATTTTTTCAAAAATGCGATCCATCTGGTCATTGGCGACCATTATGGTAATGACTTCTTTTTCGGCCTCGATGGTCAGGCCTAGAATGCCAAGGCGTTCACGCACGCCGGTACCCCGGCCATAATAGATAGTCGCGCCCTGCGCCCCGCCTTCCTGTGCGGCCTTGACAATTTCATCGGCCAGGCCTTTCTGCACTACACAGGTAATCAGTGAGGCATCGGTTAAAACAACCATTTCTCTTTGTGGCATTTTTATATCTCCGCCGCTTCTAATTCCGGCTGTAGTTTTTTACGCTTGCGCGTTACTTTCATATTGATCCACAGGCCCGTTGCCTGCACCGCGATGATTGGCCCAATAGAGGCCATCGACAGAATGCCAAAGCCTTCAATGGCATTGGCGGCGTTGGCAAAACCCAGACCCATGGACAACACTAGCGGCACGGTGACCGGGCCTGTGGTCACACCTGCACTGTCCCAGGCAATATTAACAAACTCTTCCGATGAAAAATAAGTGAGCACGATTGCAATAGCATAAAAGCCAACCAACAGGTAGGCAATCTGGATATCAAACACGATCTTGGCGACGCCGATGGCGATGCCACAGCCAACACCAAAGGAGACGGCATACATCAGGGTCGATTTCTTGAACGCACCATTGGTGAGTTGCTCGACGGTGATGCCAAGCGCATTCAGGGCCGGTTCAGCCAGCGTGGCGCCAAAACCCAGCGCCCAGGCGAAGAACAGCGCGATCAAAATTCCCAGCGAGAAGAAATACAGCGGCGAGCCTTCAACACTGCTCACCTCAGAAAAAGCCGCAGGAATAAAGCCACCCGCCTGATTACCCAGCATGGCCAGACCGTAAGTTAAACCCAGGCTAAAGATAACCATGCCGATCACGGCCAGTGCGATACCGTAGCTGATGATGCCGGCGTTGTGAATTTTTTCTCTCAATACCAGTTTCATCACGATAACCAGAAAAATAACCAGCGGCACGATAGCACGTATACCACCAATGACTTCAGCGTACGGCGTCTGCGTATACCATGCCGCGACTTCTGCGCTACCGACGCTGGCGGCGGCGATAATCGCTTCCGGCGTGGTCGCATAGAACACGTAGATGGCCAGCAGTTCAACCCCCAGAATGGGGAACAGCGAAGCCAGGGTGACGATACCAAAGCCCGACAGTGATGAGCTGCCCTTACCCGCCGCCGAGGCAATACCAATCCCCAGCGCCAGTACCAGCGGCACGGTCACGGGGCCAGTGGTGACCGCACCACAATCCCAGGCGAGGCCGAGCATTTTTGACAGCTCTTCATTCTGCTGGATATAAACCGTCAGTAATATCGTCGGCGTGAGCGTGGCATAGATAAATGGTTTCAGGCTCCAGCCGTACAACAGGCGGATCGTGCCCAGCACCGCGGCGGTGCCAACGCCTATACCCACCACCAGTACCAGTTGTTCCGACCAGTCATTGAGCAGGGCATATAAGTAAGGTGCCGTTTCGACTTTCACCACCTGACCCGCTGCCTTCAAAGCGCCAATCGCGGGCTCGGCAAAGGTCACGCCGATACCCAGTATAAATGCGATCGTGAGTACCACCGGCAGTGAGGATTTTGCCGGCAGCGTCGTACCCAGCGAAGAACCAAAAGGCATCAGGCCAATTTTCAGGCCTTCCATGAAAAACATCAGGCCGATGATGACCGCGAACAGGCCCGCAGTGATAATCACCGAATCATTCACACCCTGGCGCAGAATAATCATCTGGAACAGCATCAGATACAACGCCAGCGGCACCACGGCCTTGACCTGCTCCATCACCCTGATGGTGACGTAGGGCTGCAGCAGACGGTAGACATCGACAGCACGAAGCTTGATGCCAGTCACTTCGACGGGCAGCTCACGCCCCTCTGCATCGCGCTGTACTTCTGGAATCAGGTCGTTATAGGAGACGGTATCATGATGTGCCGCCGCCTCTTTAAGATATTTTCCAAAACGGATTTCTCTAGCCAACTATCGCATCTCCTTTCAACATCACTATTTATAATATTCACCCAAGTATGCGCAATCTATATTGATCCGTATCAGGCAAAGCCAACTATAAGCCATTAACCGATATATAACTCTTCCATAAAATAACAGACACAGTCCTGCCTGATAGCTTTTTCACTGCGAGTAAACATCGACAAGGTAACCGGCTTTTTAAACACAAGCCGGTTGTTATCGACCTCCATATATTCATCGGTGACATCCTCATCGCTCTCACTGCTCACCACCAGCGGTTTTTCCGTGCCCGGGTTAATCATCGCAAACTCGGTGCCAGGATTAATCTGATGGAAATTTTTGTCGTCCAGCTCCCTGTTCAGGCATATATCAAAACTGCCGGCACCCACCTGATTGCCTATGGTGATCGTTTTAGGAATAAGAACGCGTGCCACCGTATGATAAAGCTTCAGGCCGTTGCTGTTATGTGATGACAGGTCATCCATGGCAAGCACTGTTTCCAGATAGGCCAGTGCATGATCCACGCCTGAGCTGTCACTGGACTGGCCGCATTCCAGCACCACCGACGGGCAGAAATCTGAAAACGCCGACGACTGCACGCCTTTCGGGCTGGTGAAATAAACCGCGATGTCGGTGAATCTTGAAGCCAGCACCAGGCCATGGGGGTTGAGTATATTGATGCAGGCATAATGCGGATTCTTGCCGGTATTATTGTGTATATCGATACTGGCAAACGGTTTCTTTTTGCGCATGATGTACGTCACCGACTGCATCATATCTTTTTCCGGCGTATCACTGTGGTGGCTGCCCGGCCAGATGCGGTTGTAATCATCCTGGTCATCCAGATGGCGCTGGTTTACTTTTGCTGCGGCAATATTGCCGATAAATATCGATAGCGCCCTGGGCAATGGCTGTTCGCTATATTTTTTCAACAAACGCTGGATCGCATAAAACCCCGTGGTTTCATTACCATGCAATAAGGTCGAAACAAACAGGGGCTGTGGGTTTTCGCCCTGTAGATGAATCAGCGTCGGGGTTTTCAATAACCCATCAAGCTGTTCAACCTTTGCCGTTAAAAAACCATCGGGTATAAAATTAATCTCATTTAACATATCGTCTCAAGATCCCATTCGTGTACCGGTTGTCCCGATGCCTGGTTATTTAGGTAGTTTAACGTAAGCAGCTCCCTGTTATCCTGATGCGCATTAAGAAAATCGAGCTGCCACTGGCTGCCTGTTTTATTCTGCTCAACTCGCCTCTGGATCACCGTAAGGTAACGCTGCACATCCTCCTGCTCCATGCCCAGTTTATACAAGCCGGTTTCAGCTTCATCAAGCAGCCGGTTTAAAATAACATTCTGCAACGAATCCGGATGCGCTCCCAGCCAGCTAACATTATGCTTCAGTCCGAGTTGGGCAGCACGGTAGAAATTATCCCTCACATCAGTAAACGGCATCAGGCTTTCTGCCGGCACATCCGCGCTCGCATAGTAATGCACCAGGCCATAGAAAAAAGCGGTATTGGCGATATTGTCGAGCATCGACGGGTTGGTTGCACAAACCCGGTGTTCGATGCGTAGATGCGGCGTGCCGTCATCATCAAAACCAACCAGCGGCCGGTTCCAGCGCCAGATGGTGCCGTTCTGCAGACGCAGGTGCTTTAGCTCGGCAATATCCGATTCATAATGCACCGGCAACAGCACGGGGAAATGCTCGAGGTTTTCCTGAAAACATTCAAACAGCGACTCACGTGCATAACCGGTACCGAAGCCAACACGCTGCACCGGTCCGCTCACCGCGCCCCCATAGCCACCGGCAGGCACCGCCTGTTCAAAAACTGGAATGCGCGTCTCCTGCCACAGTTTTTTTCCAAACAGGCAGGGCGAATTGGCACTGACTGCGACCATCGGCGCGGACAGCAAAATCGAGGCATTGTAATAGCGCACGGCAAGCGCCTGCGGCACCTGAATATGAATCTGTAGTGAAGTCGCCGCCGCCTCCAGCATCACATCCTTATGCGTCACCCGCAAATGCTCAGTGCCATTGATATCGAGCTTGATATCCAGTCCCTTACGCTGGCGCAGCACCTGCTCATTGAGCGCCCGATAACGATCGAGCAGTGAAATATTTTTTAGCGTGAGATCATCGTTCTGTAAGGTAGGCAGAATACCAATGCCCATAAAGCGACTGTCGAGCAAGCGCGCCGTTTGTACACACTGTTGCCAGAGCATATTTAACTTAGTTTCAAAGCTCGACAGCACGCTGCCAGTCAACGCTTCCGGCTCCACGTTCAGTTCAATATTGAATCTCGCCAGCTCGGGGCTGAGCATGGCATTACCCGCAAGCTCGAGAAATTCCCTGTTGACCGGCACCGGCCGGCCATCATTATTAATCAGCCAGGCTTCCAGCTCATAGCCGGCCATCAATGGTGCCGATGAAAAACGCCTCTTATCAAACCATTGCTTAATCAGCGCCGTCTCATCTTCAAGGTGGGCAACAAACTGCTGGTAGTCAGATTGCCTGAAGTGCTTGTATTCTATTTCATCGCCCATGCTGTCAGTCTAGACCAAAACATCCTGGCTAGAAAGAACATGCAATGGCTATTTACACTCATTGAGATCATCTAGTCATCGCGCCTGACACGCTGACAATATGTTTCAGTTTGGGGTTTTTCCACAGCATCAACAATGGCCGCAACAATTTTTCCAAACTCCTCGGGCGATATTGCACTCATGACTCGCCCCAGCAAATCGGGATCAACGTCCGCATAGGAAATCGTGCCGTCCTTCAATGTCACCACCACACCTGCCATGTGATAACCCTGCTGATTTTCTTTCTCCTCATCATCAACTATCTGCTGGTTCATGTCCATTAAGGCATCATACTTATCATCTATTTCATCGAGCAACTCATCATCCAGGTCTTCGGGGATTTTTATCTCATATGTACCCTCTGCAATTTCTGTCTCGGGTGAGATGCCTTTTGATTTTAACCAGTCAACAAACAGCTGAAATGGTTTTTCGTGAAACAGTACGTATTCAAGCATTGTTTTTATCGCTCTTTAAGGAATATTCAAACACCAGCACCTTCAACCCTTTGCCCAGCATCGCTTCCCGGAACACATCCGGCGCAGCAATCCTTTCTTTAAAAACACATTTATCGCATTCGTTGGCGACTGTATCAAGAAGAAATTTTTCATCCAGATCAGGCGAGTTGAGGCACAGCATTAACAGGCTACCGGGCTTCATGAACTCGGGGATGCGTCGAATGATCTTTTTATAGTCCCGCTCAATATCGACACTACCCTTTTGCAAACTGGGTGGATCACAAATCAACAGATCATAAGGCCCACGTTTTTTAATACGGGAAAAAGACTTGAAGATATCCACACCTTCAAAAGCCACCCGCTTAATATCCTGCTGATTGAGCCGGTGATTATCCCGCCCCCGGCTCAGCGCCGCCCTGCTGATATCAATATTGAGCACATGCTCGGCACCACCGGCTAACGCCGCCACCGAAAAGGCACAGGTATAGGCAAACAGATTGAGCACGCGCCTGCCCTGTGCATGCTTGCGAACCCATTCATGGCCGTTGGCCATATCAGGAAAGAACCCGGCGTTTTGTGTTGCTCCCAGACGGAGTTGATATTTAAGACCAGACTCTTCCACTACCAGGTCGGTGATTTCTTCTCCCCATAATATTTCAAAGGGTGACATATGACGGCAACGGTATTGAACTTGCACAGATCGACAATCGGGTAGTTTTGATTGCAATAATTCAGCTATTAATTTTAGATTTTTTTTGTCTTCTTCTTTATAGAGAGTAATTAATGCTACAGGGGGTAGCCAGTCGATGTTGATGTGTTCGAGGCCTTTGTAGGCATGGCCACGACCGTGGAACAATCGGCGGCATTGTTCAACGTCGTGGAGTTTTATGGGTTTAAAGTCTATCAGGCCTGCGATGGAGTTGAGGGTGTTCATGCTTCAGCGCATTCTACAATACTCATACGATGCCAGACAGAATTAATGAAACTCTGGCCTTTTCGTCTTGTTCGGCCGCTCACCACTATGCTCCTCAATCAAGTTATCACTAATCTGGTTTATAGTCGCGTCCAGCATGCCCTCGCAAAACCGCCTTCCTGCAATTTCTACCACTCTTGATTGATCATTTAGTAAAAATTTAGCACCTACATTAAGCAAAAGCTCTTTACTCGGCCAGCCGCTTTCAGCATAAACACCATCAGGAATATCCAGTATATCTTCTGCCTGCGCTTCACCTGCGTCATAACCTTCCATATCTTCGTGACGCATAGCCGCCTCTTCCAAAGATGAAGCAACGATGAACCAGTCTTCATCATGATCCTCTGTTGTAACCCAGTATAGCTTCATGGGTACCTCCTTTTTTTTACAGAGCAATGTTATGTTAAAAGAAGTCTGTTTTTTGTGTGTTTTAACGCGATTTGTGCTGTAGTGCTTACACAAACAGCCCTTGTTTGCGTCCTTTAAATTTCCCAACCATTCTAGCTAGTGCATCAGATCTTTCACAAGAATATACGTGTCGTGCCGCAGCTAGGGTAGAGCCCGTAGGTTGGGGTGAATGTTTTTTTATGAACCCCAACGGTTTATGTACCGATCTACATGGTTACTAAAAATCGCTGGGGTTCGTTCCTTACCCCAGCCTACCGCGCTTACATCCATTTAGCTGTATTTATTGCTTGTAGAATACATAACGTCGTTAATAAGTGGCTCGGCGATTTTTGCCGAGTCCAGCCCGTTTTTTGGGCGAACTTGATTTAATTGTTGAACGAAGCCGCTACCGCGGCAGGACCCCTTATTATTCCAAATACTGGTTGCATAGTATTATTTCCTTTCCCACTCTCGGGATTAACTTTGAG
>JAPHSZ010000164.1 GCA_026196545.1 Gammaproteobacteria bacterium | reverse complement strand
GGGCGGATAATAATGCGCACAATTCGGCCACCGAAGCGCTATCGCCTTCGACCATGCCATAGGACTGTTCAAATACCAGGCTGGCTGAAAGTGAGAGCGGCTGGTCCTGTACATAACGATTTGCCAGATAAGATGACAGAATCAACACACCTTTGGAATGGATTGAACCACCCAGGTCAACTTCTCTCTCTATATCAATGACCTTGCCCGTGCCCAACCTTGCGGTTGCGGTAATTCTTGATGGCCGTCCAAATGCATAATCACCTAACTGCATAACAGAAAGCCCGTTGACCTGGGCCACTTTTTCGCCTTCGGTTTCAAGCAGGTAGTTTCCGCGTAATACCTGTTCGTGAACTTTTTCACGAAGCTGATCGAGGCGCCTGATGCGTGCGTCGAGTGCCTGCTGGACATTTTCTCTGCTAATTATCTGACGTTTGTATTCACCGGCCCAGTAATCAGCCTCTCTGAGCAGGTCAATCAAATCGCCTTTATGCAGTGATAACTTTTCTGAATCTTCGGTTTCCCTGGCTGAATTTTCGATGACCAGTGCCACGGCATTTTTATCAAAAGGCTTGAAGTCTTTTTCACGCTGTAGGTCGGCAATCATCTGTGAATATAGAAGGGTGTTATCAGGTGTTCGATCCATGTCTTCCGAGAAATCAGCGGCCACCTTGAATAGCTGGTTAAATTCAGGGTCATATTTTTTGAGCAAATAATAGAGCCAGCGGTCGCCGGTGAGAACAACTTTTACGTCAATCGGGATTGGTTCCGGTTCCAGAGATACGGTGCTGGAAATACTCAGCATTTTTTCCAGTGATTCAATGCGCACCTCATGGGCACGTAAAGCCCGTTTTAAACCTTCCCATGCAAAGGGAGATGTCAGTACACGATGCGCGTCAAACACAACGAAGCCGCCGTTCGCCTGATGCAGGGCACCGGATTTGATTAAGGTGAAATCGGTTAATAAAGTGCCCAGCTGGGCGATATGTTCTGTGCGCCCCATCAGGTTGTTATAAGTCGGGTTATCTTCGTATATGACCGGTGCGCCGTTTGTTTCGCTGTTATCGACCAGGACGTTAACCTGAAAACGGGTGAAAGAGTCCTTTGGCTTTTTTATGCCGGCGATGGCAAGGCCGGCCATGGAATACTCATCGCTTTCCTGATGTCTGAATGAATCGACATCTTCTATGATTCCATTCCTGACGCTATCGATATAGGCTATGGCGTCAGGCAGGTCGATATAGCTGGTACGCAATTCATCGATAAACTGTTCAACGGTTAACTGTGAGATTTCACGATCCAGGGCTTTAATTTTATTCCTGGACTCACGCCCCCATATGGGTAATTTTCTTATGGTTAAGCTGACTTCTTTTTCAAGTTCATCAATTTTCTTTTTGATTTCGTCCTGTTCTTTTTCTGGTAATTTCTCAAACTCATCCGGGGTAAGAATTTTTCCATTTTCCATTGGCCCAAGTGTGTAACCACTGGGGGTGCGCATTAATGCGATATTTTCACTGGTGGATTTTTCTGCCAGTTTAATAAATGCGGCCTCTTTGGTTTGCTCTAACTCGTCCTTTATTTCTTTGACGCGGGCATTGTATTCGTCAGTTTCAAATGCAGCCGGGATTGCGCTCTGCAGGTCTTCAACCAGGCGTTGCATATCATCCCGAATTTTGCATCCATAACCCGCGGGTAATTTCAGGATTTTTGGTTTGTGCGGGGTTTCAAAATTATTAACGTAACACCAGTCGCTGGGTGTCGATAGGGCTGTTGCTTTAGACTCCAGTAACTGTTTAACCAGGGTGTGCTTACCCAGGCCGGTTGAACCTGAAACAAACAGGTTGTAACCGTCGTGGTCAATGCCAACGCCAAAGTTCAGGGCTTCCAGTGCGCGATCCTGGCCAATAATTTTTTCAGGTTGTTTCAGGTCATCGGTAGTTTTGAAAGCCAATGCAGTCATATCACAGGCGTGATACAGGGACTCGGGTGATAGTGCTAACTTTCCGTTTTTCATATATGTTGACCGCGTGAGTTAAGTGAACCATACAATCAATAATACTCCCACTTATGATGTTACCAACTATCAATATTAAATGCGGAGTTTTTTGTTATTTAATTTTTGTAAGCCTTGCCAGATGATTGCTGCAATTTATTTATGGTTTTTAAAATAGCTATTATTTGCTATTTTATTGCTTGTTGATGTAGGTCATATAAAAAACAATGTTGCGGGATCCTAATCAAAAGGTAGCTAAGGTATTTTGCAATATTGTGATTCACCATTAAAAACCTGTAGCAGGAGAAAGATAATGGCAAATGCAAAAAATAAAGAAGTAGCTAGAAGTTCTGATAAAAAAAATGTGGTCAAGATGCCTGAATCAGGCGGTGCAATGAGTCGCCTTGAGGATTTTGAACGCATGTTTGATGATTTTTTTTCAAGACACTGGATGAGACCGTTCAGTTTTGAACGCCCATCATGGAGTCACCTGCCTGCACCGTTTGAAGGCAGAACGCCAAGCGTTGATGTAGTCGATCGTGATAAGGAGGTTTTTGTTAAAGCAGAGCTTCCCGGTGTGGATAAAGACGATGTAGAAATCACCATGACCGGTAATTCGGTGACTATCAAGGGTGAAACCAAAGCGGAAGAAAAGGAAGAGGACGGTGATTATCATCGTTGCGAGATATCCCAGGGGTCATTTTCCAGGACTGTGTCACTCCCCAGTGAGGTTGATACCGATAAGGCTAAAGCCAGGTTCAAGCACGGTGTTTTAAAATTAACCATCCCCAAGGTTAAAAAAACAACACGTAAAAACATTAAAGTAACTTAGTTGACTATATTGCTCCCAGCTTCGGGAGCAATTTTTTCTGGTGAGGTGTCAGATAATGACAATACGATTATTTTATACACTATTTTTAGTGAGTTTTATCTGTACGCCATTGCATGCCCTGGATGGTGCAATTGAAAACCTGCGCGAAAGCAGTAAGGCCTTTTCCTCGGTAGCCAAATCGGTTTCTCCTTCGGTTGTTTTTATTCAGGTTGAGGGGAGTGCCGGTGTTCACTCTCATGGCTCTTTTCCATTTCCTTTTGAGGACGATTTCTTTAAACGATTTTTTGGAGATGTCTTTCCTGACTTTCCGCACGGACAGGAAATGCCGCCGGATCATTATCGTAGTGTGAGCCAGGGTTCGGGATTTGTATTCAGGGTAAAAAGTGGACTGTTGGCAGATAAGACTTATATCATGACCAACAGCCATGTTGTCGAGGGCGCGGATAAAGTCAGTGTCAAATTTATGGATGGCTATGAATATGAGGCTGAAGTTACCGGGCGTGATCCGAAATCTGATATCGCGGTCATTGAAATCAGTACAGATAAAAGGCAGGTGTTACAGCTGGGCGATTCATCAAAACTGGAAGTAGGTGAATGGGTGGTTGCCATTGGTAATCCCTTTGGTTTGAGCCATACGCTTACCGTTGGTGTGGTGAGCGCAACGGGTAGAACCAGTGTTGGTATTAATGACTATGAAGATTTTATCCAGACTGATGCCGCGATCAATCCGGGTAATTCGGGTGGCCCGCTGGTCAATCTGGATGCTGAAGTGGTTGGCATGAATACAGCCATTTTTACCCGTACGGGGGGCTACATGGGTATAGGTTTTGCCATCCCGATCAATATGGCAAAAGATATCGCTAATCAGCTTATCGATAAAGGTGAAGTTTCCCGCGGCTATCTGGGTATTGTTATCCAGCCATTGACCGCCGAGCTTGCAGAGGCTTTCAACATTGAACAGAACCAGGGGATTCTTGTGGCTGAAGTTATGGAAGGTTCAGCTGCGGCCAGGGCCGGTCTACAGCAGGGCGATGTCATCATCACGTTTCGTGGCAAGCCCGTTACCGAGGTAGGTGCCTTCCGCAACCAGGTTTCGTTGATCCCGCCGGGTCAGCGTGAAAAAATCACCGTTATTCGTGACGGCAAGCAGCTTGATTTAATGGTCACTGTAGGCTTACGAGATAGTGATGAAGTTATTGCCAAGGGCCCGGCTCAGAGCGCGGAGCAACTCGGCCTTACTGTGCAAACACTGACCGCTGATCTGGCAAGACAATTTAATGCCAGGGCCGGTGAAGGTGTTGTGGTGACCGAAGTTGAACGCGGGTCGGTGGCCGCGCTGGCGGGTATTAATACCGGCACTATTATTTTGCAGGTGAATCGAAAACCGGTTAAAACAGCGGATGAATTTAGCCGTGAAGTTAATAAGGCGGATAGCGACAAAGGTGTATTATTATTGATCCGATCCGGGGATATGCAACGTTATGTATTGCTGAGCTGGTAAAAAATCTAAATTATATAAATGGAGAGAAAAATCATGACTAAATCAGATGACAGCAATCGACTCGTAGCCGGTTATCAGAAGCTGATGGAGTTTCTTCATGAGAAGCCGCAAATTGAGCATGCGCTGGATCGGCTTTCAGAGTGGGGAGAGCTGACTCGTGAAGAAGTGGATAAGGTGGGTGATTACCTGAAGCGTGATTTGGAAGATGCCGCTAACTTCATGGAGATCAATGGTAAAGAGCTCAAAGACTGGCTCAGCTATGATTTCTACATGGTTGAAGGCATGCTGGGTGAAACCTTTTCTAAAATGGTCGATGAGACTCGTGAAACACTCGGTGATCTGGAAGAAGAGGCGACGCGCATTGGCGAGTGGCATACTGGTGAAATAGTTGGTCTCGGTACTTTTCAATGCAAGGAATGTGGAGAGGTCATCCATTTCCATAAGCCGGGTCATATGCCACCATGCCCCAAATGTCATGGCAGCAAGTATCGTCGGTTGACGACTAGCGATAGTGACTGATATTTTCTAAAAGACCAGGCTGGATTTAGAATATACTCATATTAATTGCCGTTTATATGAGATATAAATCATGAGAAGAGTTGGGCGACACGTGCGCTTCAAGCGGTTTGTCAGCGATGTCTATGTCCATACACCGCTGATCAAGATGGTGCTGTTGCTGCTGGTGTTGTGGCTGCTGTTTTCTGCGGGCATGTATTTTCTTGAGCTGGGTATTGAGGGTGCGTCTATTCTCTCCTACGGGGATGCGCTATACTGGGCGGTTGCTGCATTTTCGACAGCAGGTATCGCCGACACACCGGTGTCGGGTAGTGCCAAGCTGGTTGGTGGTGTCTGGATAGTGCTCGGTTCGATGCTGTTCTTTGGTACCATTGTGGCGACGGTAACGACTTACTTCATGCGCCCAATGCAGCGGCCGCATAAAAAGATTATTGATACCGTAGAGTACAATCTCGAACAGCTGGACGATCTGAGCGTCGACGAGCTGGATTTATTGAAGGAAACTGTTGATACATTGATTGTTCATGTTGAGCAGCTGAAGAAAAAACAGTCAGGATGATAGTAAAACTGCCATAGATAGTGTTTATGAAACTGATTATGCCGATGATGTACTAAAATGTTTTAGCCCAGCTTTTTCAAACACTCAAAATAGGCCGCTTCATCGGGCATGGTGTTATTGCGTTGCGCCAGCCACAAGGCCTCACCCAGGCAATCCATCATCGCGTGTTCAGCATTGTGAGCGGATCCCTGCTTCATGATGATGGACTGATACAACGCCTTGATGCCGGTGGGACGGTCGGTGCTGAGCTGTTCGTGCAGGGCGATGTGCATGCTCATGTGCAGAAACGGATTGGTTTCACCCTGTTCAGGTGTGTAATCTTTATCGAGTGCAGCTTCATTTTCCAGCAGCGCATGATATTCAGGATGCAGTTCAATGATATGGGCGATGATTTGCTGCATGGCATCCAGCGGCGCTTTTTCCTGGTGTGCTTTCCAGCAGTCGAAAAAAACCCTGCGCATCTGGTTGCGTTCCTGGTTGAATATCATTCGGTCTTGTCCTTGTATTCACACAGGTCTTCGATCACGCAGGAGCCACAACGCGGTTTGCGCGCGATGCAGGTGTAGCGCCCGAGCAGGATAAGCCAGTGGTGGGCATCGTGCATAAATTCTTTGGGCACGAATTTCATTAATTTTTTTTCGACTTCGAGTACGTTTTTTCCGGGTGCAATTTTAGTGCGATTGGAGACGCGGAAGATGTGGGTGTCGACAGCGATGGTTGGCTGGCCAAAGGCGGTGTTGCGCACCACGTTGGCGGTTTTTCTGCCGACGCCGGGCAGGGCTTCGAGCTGTTTCTGTTCTTGTGGGACTTCGCTATTGTGTTCGTCCATCAAAATCTTGCAGGTTCTGATGATGTTTGCTGCTTTGGTATTAAACAGGCCAATGGTACGAATATATTTTTTCAGGCCTTTTTCGCCCAGTTTATAAATGGCTTCGGGGGTGTTGGCGACGGGGAACAGTTTGTCCGTGGCCTTGTTGACGCTGACATCGGTGGCCTGCGCAGAAAGCGTCACCGCGACCAGTAACTCAAACGGGCTTGAGTAATTCAGCTCGGTGGTCGGTTCAGGGTTATTATCTCTGAGGCGAGAAAAAATCTCGAAACGTTTCTGTGCATTCATTCTGTGTTTTTATGATGCAGGATTTTCAGCCGGTTGAACCGGTGCGGCAACGTGAACCACTTTTTTGCTCTGGCGTCGGTCGATGGCATTTTTAACCGCGATCAGCAGCCCCAGCCCGATAAATGCGCCGGGCGGCAAAATTGCAACCAGAAAACCGGGGTAGTCATCAACCAGGGTCAGTTCCATGTTCTCGGCAATTGGGCCAAACATTAAATCAGCATCAGCAAACAGCGTGCCCTGGCCAATCAGTTCGCGTAAGCCGCCGAGCAATACCAGGACCAGCAGAAAACCCATGCCCATCATAAAACCGTCGATGGCCGAATCGAGCACGTGGTTTTTTGAGGCATAAGCCTCAGCGCGTGCAATGATCGAGCAGTTGGTGACGATCAGCGGGATAAAAATGCCCAGTACCAGAAATAGTTCGTAGAACCAGGCATTCATTGCCAGCTCAATTGTAGTAACGATGGATGCAATAATGAGAACGAAAATGGGAATGCGAACTTCGGGGCGTGTCCAGTTGCGAATGATGGAGACAAAGGTGTTGGAAAGTACCAGTGTGATTAATGTCGCAATGCCCAGACCCAGTCCGTTGATGAATGTTGAGGTCACCGCCAGCAGCGGGCAAAGCCCGAGCAGTTGCACCAGGGCAACGTTGTTTGTCCACAGGCCGTTTTTAACAAGTATTTGCTGTTCGGGTGTCATGATTCTGGTTTTTCAGTTGCAGAGTTTGTGTTTTTCTTAAACAAAATTTTATTATTCGCCTTGAAGTATAACAGGGCGGCATGTACGGCTTTCACTACTGCACGTGGTGTAATGGTCGCGCCGGTAAACTGGTCGAACTCGCCACCATCGCGTTTAACTTTCCACTGCTTTTCACTGAGATTATTGAGTGACTTGCCGTTAAAGCCCAGAATCCAGTCAGAGCGTTTGGCTTCAATGCCATCACCCAGGCCGGGGGTTTCACGGTGTTTCACCACGCGTACGCCAGCCAGG
>JAPHSZ010000216.1 GCA_026196545.1 Gammaproteobacteria bacterium | reverse complement strand
TACCTTGATCTTAGTGCCGTACATGCGCTGATGGTCAAACATAAGCGACTCGGCGCAGCGCTTGCCTTCATCGTAGCAGGAGCGAATACCATTAGGATTGACATTGCCCAGATAGGTTTCGACCTGCGGGTGTACTTCGGGGTCGCCATAAACTTCACTGGTCGAGGCCTGCATGATCTTGCAGTTGTTTTTCTTCGCCAGCTCCAGCATATTCAAAATTCCGTGGACACAGGTCTTAGTCGTGTGTATCGGGTCAGCCTGATACGCTGGTGGCGAACCGGCGCAGGCCAGATTGTAGATTTCATCAACTTCAAGGTCAATCAAGTCGATAATGTCGTGTTCGATTAATTCGTAGTCAGGGTTGTTGAGAAAACCTTCGATGTGTTCTCTCAGTCCAGACAGGAAATTATCAATACAGATAACATAATTGCCTTCGGCGAGTAAGCGTGCGGTTAAGTTGGTGCCAAGAAAGCCCGCGCCGCCCGTGACCAGAATTCGTTTTTTACTCATAATGATTTATGCCTGATTTGTTCTGCCGATACCGAAATAAACAAAGCCCAGTTCTGTCATCTGCTCGGGGGCGTACTGGTTGCGGCCATCAAAAATAACGGGGGCATTAAGTTTCTGTTTTATCTGCTCGAAGTTTGGGCTCTGGAACTGTTTCCATTCGGTGGCGAGGATCATGGCGTCACAGTTCTCTAGTGCGTCATACATGTTGTCAGAGAAAGCAACGCTGCTATTGTCGAACCATTCTTTAGGGATTTCAGCTCTGGCGGTCTCTTCAGCAACAGGATCAAATGCCTGAATTTTTGCACCTGAACCAACCAGGTCTTTAATGATCTGTAGTGAAGAGGCTTCACGCATGTCATCGGTGCCGGGCTTAAACGCCAGACCCCAGAGGCCAAACGTTTTGCCTTTTACATCACCGTTAAAAAAGTTTTTCATTTTCACTGCGATGCTTTCTTTCTGGCGCTGGTTTCTGAGCTCTACTGCGTGCAACACATCTGAAGGCACACCGCAGTCTTTGGCCATGCTAACCAGTGCTTTTACGTCTTTGGGGAAGCAGGAGCCGCCGTAGCCACAGCCAGGATAAATAAATTCATAGCCGATGCGTGAATCAGAACCCATGCCGAGACGCACATCTTCGACATCAACATCCAGTTTTTCACAGATTTCAGACATTTCGTTCATGAAAGAAATCTTGGTGGCGAGCATGGCGTTAGAGGCATATTTGGTCATTTCTGCGCCGCGCACGCCCATGACTAGAATGCGTTCATGACTGCGCATAAACGGCGCGTATAGATCGTGCATGATCTTTCTGGCTTTGTCGCTATCTGCACCAATCACCACGCGATCAGGTTTCATGAAGTCATCGATAGCGGCACCTTCTTTTAGGAACTCGGGGTTGCTGACAACATCAAACTCAACATCCAGATTTCTATCACTCAGTCCCTGTTTAACAATGGCGGTTACTTTGTCCGCAGTACCTACGGGTACGGTAGATTTATCAATAATGATATTGTATGGAGCAGTGATGGATTCACCGAGTTGTTTAGCTACTTCCTGAACATAGCGCAGATCAGCAGCGCTGCCTTCACCCGGTGGCGTGCCTACAGCGATGAAGTGAATCGTAGATGCCTGTGCTGCTTCAGTAATATCGGTGGTGAAGTGCAATCGATCTTCACCGGTATTTTTAAGCACCATTTCCTCAAGGCCCGGCTCGTAGATCGGCAGGATACCTTTTTTAAGGTTCTCAATTTTTGTGGTGTCGATATCCACGCAAATGACATTATGCCCCATCTCGGCAAAACAGGTGCCTGTGACAAGCCCGACGTAGCCGGTTCCGACGACTGAAATATTCATATTAGATTTTACTATTGAGGTTGATCATTATTCTGATTCGCCCTGTGATGATTTTGATCGCCGGGCTACAGGCCATTATATGGGGCGCGATTGTACCATAACTGGGTGTAATGACGGTTTTCCGGGTAGAAAAAACGCTTAAAAATTATTGTGTTGTGGTGGGATCCAGTAGTCGGATCGATTATTGGTCAGAGAGGATTTTTTCCAACCTGTCGATGACTTCCGCGGCCGTGATCATAGTCATACATTCGGCATTGCGGATACGCTGGCCCCAGGGGGCATCGCCCACGCTCAGCTCGTAGTATTTTTCCAGCGCAGCTGGGTAATGATTGACCACCAGCCTCTGGAAGCGATAGGGGCCTGCGCGTTGCGGGTTGGTGGCGGCATAAAGGCCAATTACGGGGGTATTCAGGGCATTGGCGATATGGGCCGGACCGGTGTCCGGGGCAATCACTACGCTGGCCATATCGAGCAGGGCGGCCATTTCAGCAATGCTGGTCTGGCCGATCAGATTCATAGGTTTTTCCTTGCACAGTGAAAAAATGGCTGCGGCGACATTCTGTTCCCGGCTTGATGAGCCACCACTAAGTGCAACTGTCATGCCCAGCTGTTCATGGGCATAATCGGCGACAGTAGCGTAGCCCTCTGTTGTCCAGTCGCGCCAGTTGCGGGATTTGGCCGCTGCACAGGGGTTGATCACCAGCAGTTTTTTCTGGTCGTCCTTATCCAGCTTGTGCCTGAGGCTCTCTCGTGCTGCATCAGAAACGGGTAAATCCCATTCCATCACAGGCTCCAGGCCAAAGTGGGAAGTGAACTCCATGAAGCTATCAACCACGTGTTGCCGGGTTGAAGCCGGCCTGATCTTTTGATTGCTGAACAGCCATTGCAGGTCTTTGGCACGTTCTTTATCAAATCCCAGTTTGATGCCGGCAGAGACAAAAAAGCTGATTGCTGAAGCCCGCAGGGACAGTTGCAGATGCAGCAGGATATCAAAATGCCTCCCCTTCAATTGCCGGCGTATCGCCTTATAGCCGGCCAGGCCCTGTGCTTTATCAAAGATGATAAACTCAACGCCCTTAATATCCCTGACCAGTTGGTATTCGGTTTTGCCGATGATCCAGGTGATTGGCGTATCAGGCCAGTGCTTTTGCAGGGTTCGTAAAACGGGCAGGGTGTGCGTAATATCGCCCAATGCGGATAGCCGGAGCAGGCAAATATTTTTCGGCGGTTTAGACGGATTAAATTGTGACAGTGTCATCAGAAAATATAAAAATTAAAAGCAGTGGCCAGCGTCATATCCTATATGATGCCGCGTTGATTGAACATCCGGATGAGACATTGTTTTTTCCTGAAGTAAAATCAGCCGATAAGCCAGTGATGGCCATTGGTCGCGCTGAGGCCAGGTTCTTTAATTATCAGGAGCATGATCTGGTGCTCAAGCAATACCTGCGTGGTGGCATGATTGCCCCCCTTCTGGGTGATCGTTATTTTGGCCTTAATCGAGAAAACACCCGCTCATTCAAAGAGTTTCGTCTGCTGCATCAGTTGCAAACGCTTGAATTACCCGCTCCCGTTCCGGTTGCGGCGAGTGCAGAACGTTCCGGTTTGTTTTTCCGTGCCGCTTTGGTGACAAAAGAAATCCCTAATGCACAAACACTGGCTGATCAATTGATGCTTGCAGTGCTGGAAGATTCACAATGGCAGGATGTCGGACGATGTATCCGGCAGTTCCACAATTATGATGTTTATCATGCTGATTTGAACGCAAGAAACATTCTGCTCAGTGAGAACAAGGTCTATTTAATCGATTTTGATAAAGGTGCATTTCGTTATCTGGGTGATTCGTGGAAGGCATCGAACCTGGCGCGCCTGAAACGGTCATTGCTTAAATTTAAATCGCTTAATCAAGAATTCTATTTTGATGAGGACAACTGGAAGCAGTTGTTGCAGGGGTATTCTGATGATTAGATGTTCTTGTCAATCACATCAGCATAATCATTCACAATACTGGCAAACGGCTGCAAGGTCTCCCTGGCGTTGTCTTCCAGCTCAATGCGTGATGCCTTGTTATCTAGTAGTACTGCAATAGTTTTCCCCAGTTCATCAAAAGACTGAACCTGTATTGCCGCACCTTTTGAAACCAGCAATTCACTTTCATCGGCAAAGCTCTCCATGTGCGGGCCGAAAATAACGGCCTTGCCATAGTGGGCCGGTTCCAGAATATTGTGGCCGCCACGATGGCTGAACGATCCTGCCATAATGACCAGCTTGGCCTGTGCAAACCACTGCATTAGCTCACCAATGGTATCGAGCAAATAAACACGTGTCTGTTCACTAACGCTATCGTTCTGGCTACGTAAAGCAATTGTGTCTGAATTTAGCCCAATTTGTTCGAGCTGTTTAATGATGCTGTCACGACGTTCGGGGTGGCGTGGTGTAATGACTAATAGCTCACTTCTTTGCAGAGCATTCCAGATTTCTGCGATCAGATATTCTTCGTCGTGATGTGAAGAAGCCACTAATACATAATCACGTTGGGTAATAGTTTGTGATTCAGTGTTGATTGAAGCTGGTGGAATAAATTTGAGATTGCCCAGTATCGAAACCTGCTCTGGTGATGCGCCAAGGTTTAGATAATTGTTCTGGTCTGCTTCGGAGCGAACATAGATATGTGTAACCTTTGATAAAATCTGTTTGTATACCGAGCGCACCCAGTTATTTGCATCGGTGGTTTTATTTGAAAGCCGGCCGTTGATAATGCTAACCGGAATGCCTTTGCCCTGAGATAGTACAATCAGGTTGGGCCAAAGCTCGGTCTCGACCAGATAGAGCGCTTTGGGTTTGAGCTGGCGCAGAAAGGCCAGCGTGGTTAAACACCAGTCCATGGGCAGGAAGGCATGATGCAGCCACGGCAGGTTTTGTCGTTTGACAATCTCGGCACCGGTGGCGGTATTGGTGGTGATTAAAAATGGCTGCTCAGGATAGCGCTTATGCAGTTCGTGCAACAATGGCAGCATCGTATTGGTCTCGCCGACCGAGGCACAGTGAAACCAGATGCAGCTCTGTGGAATATGATCCAGACGGTAGCCAAGGCGTTGTAGTAAAAAACGGGGCTGGCCGAGACGGAGACTCTTCCAGATTAAATGCGCCAGAATTAGCGGTGAGAAAATAAAAATGAGCAGTCGATAGATATACATGGCTAATAAATCGAAGGCTGGCCATCGGGTTGGGTTTTAAAGCGTTTGTGAATCCACGCATACTGCTCCGGATTTTTTCTGACCATTTGCTCTATCGCCTGATTAATCCGGCTTGCATCTTTGAGCTGGTCACCAGTAGGAAAGTTTTCCAGTGCCGGCAGAATTACCAGTTTATAACCTTTGCCATTGTCTAATCGTTGTGGATAAAACGGCACTATACTGGCATTGGTCATCTCCGCCATTTTTGCCGTTGAAGTCAGTGTGCCTGCAATACCGCCAAGAAAAGGGGCAAACACAATGTTCTGGGTGAAGTCCTGGTCCGGGGCGTACCAGGTGGCGACGCCATTGCGCAGACCCTTGATGAAGTCGCGCACATTGGTATTAGGAATGGCTTTCTTCAGATGCTTGTTGCGATAAAAATCCATGAAGGTATTGAACATCGGGTTGTGCGCTTTTTTGTAAACGGCGTTCAGCGGTGTGTATAACGCCAGCAGGATGCCACCAATTTCCAGCGTGGAAAAATGCCCGGTCAGCATGATCACGCCTTTGCCTTTTTCAAGTTCGGCATCAAGATTTTCCGTGCCTTCAACGGTGCAGTGTTTGCGCAGGTAATCACGGCTCGCCCACCAGGCCAGCGCCATTTCAAAAACAGAAATGCCCAGGCTTCTGTAACTGGCCCTGATTAAATTTTTGATCTGTATTTCGTTGTACTCGGGGTAAGCCTGCTGGATATTGATGCGGCTAACGCGGCGTCGCGAAGGCGCCAGTCGGTAAAGCAGCCAGCCGAGAAAAGCGCCGACCGCCTCAATAGCTTGTAGTGGTAATAAGGTAACCAGGCGCAGAAAGCCAAAGAACAGCCACATGCCCCAGAATTTTGGATGCAGCCATCGATGTAATTGCAGCCCGGCTTTTTCACTCACGATGGCGAGAGCCACTGGTTGATGTGCTGAATGTCAGCCGGAGCCAGCAGCCCGGCGGCGTATTTTATTTCGAGCAGTTTCAGGATGAAGTCATAACGCGCTTTGGCGTAGTCACGCTGACTTTTAAACAGGTTGCCCTGTGCCAGCAAAACATCGACGCTGGTGCGCGTGCCGACTTCAAAACCCAGCTCGGTGGCCTCTGTGGCCGACTCGGTAGAAATCAAAACCTGCTTGAATGCCTCGACCTGTGCAATCGCCGCCTGTACGCCGAGATAGGCGGTGCGCATATCCTGTATCGTCTGACGCTGCTGTTTTTCAAATAACATTTTTGCCTGGTCGAGTTCAGCCGCACTCTGGCGAATTTTTGAACTGGTGTAGCCACCGCTATAAATAGGAATGTCCAGGCTCAGGCCGATAGTGGTGTCATCAAGATCACGCCCGCCAAAACCGGTGGTGCTACCGTCGGCGCTGGTCGAGCTGTGTTGCGCTGTCAGGTTCAGGGTTGGGTAGTGGCCGGCACGCTGGCTGGTATAATTTTCTTTGGCGGCTTCTACCGCATAGTGTGCGGCACGCAACATAAGATTATTGGCCAGCGCCCTGTCCTGCCAGCTTTTGATGTCTGCCAGTTCGGGGAAGTCCAGAGGAATCGAATCTTTCAGTGAGCTCAACGACTCGGGGCGTTGTTTGATGATGAACCACAATGCTTCCTGCTGGTTGCTGAGCTCGTTGCTGGCAATAATGGCCTGTGCCACTGCAGAATCGTATTTGGCCTGCGCTTCCTTGACATCGGTGATGGCGATAATGCCGACCTTGAAGCGCTCCTGATTCTGTTTCAGCAAACGGGCATTGGCTTTTTTCTCGGCCTCAGCGAAGGCGACATTATCCTGTGCGGCCAGCACACCAAAGTAAGCCTGCGCCAGGCGAATAATCAGGGTTTGTTTGCTGGCTTCAAAGCTGGCGAGCGCCTGGGCTGAAAAGGCTTCGCTTTCATCCATGGCGTCGAACAGCTGTTTGTTGTACAGCGATTGTGTCAGTGTCAGCGTGTAACCATCGGTGGTGAAATCAGATTCGCTGTTACTGTAGCTGCCGGTGGCATTACTGATCTCAGTAGAATTTTTCTGTGCAAATATGCTCAGAGAAACATCTGGCAATAGTGACGCTGTGCTTTGTGATTCAACTTCAGTCACGGCCAGATATTCAGCGTGAGCCGCCTGTAAAACCACATCATTATCCTGCGCCAGTTTCAACGCCTGCACTAGGTCGAGTGCTAACGCTGATGATGTATTCAGGCCGAGGCCGCAAATCAAAATACCGAAAGTCTTTTTTAACTTCAATGTAATACTCCAGTGAGATTAATAAGTCGCCATGGTTTTATCAATCTTTTTGGCCCAGGCATCAACACCGCCTTTAAGGTTAATGACATTATCAAAGCCGGCCTGTTCCAGATAATAACCCACCTGCCGGCTACGAATACCATGATGGCATATAACCACGGTCTCGCGGCCTTTATCAAGTTCATCAAGTTTAGTAGGAATCTGCCCCATTGGAACCAGCTGGCTGCCTGCGATATGACAGACATCGTATTCCCACGGCTGGCGCACATCAAGCAAAAAGGGGCGAGAGTCGCAGGCTTTAAGGTATTGCTCAAGTTGTTGTGCGTCGAAATCACGCATGCGGAAGTTTGAACGTGGCTACAGCTAGAATTCAAATGATGGCGCCTGTTCGGCACCGCACAG
>JAPHSZ010000002.1 GCA_026196545.1 Gammaproteobacteria bacterium | reverse complement strand
TTAATGTGAAATATGATAAGTTCATCGTTAATAAAAAATAAAAAACGAGGGATTGGAAAATGAACAGTGGTATTTTGGTTTTTCTACAGCCTCGTTATGCCTTATAAAAATGACTGAGATATATAAACGAATATTTAAGGGGATTTTTTATTCTGTCACAGTTGCAGCAGGGATAGTGATTCCTTTATATATAGTAATTAATATTGGTAGCATAGAAATCGAGTATTCAGCTCTTTCGGTAATTTCTTCGTTCTTTATACTTGTGTTTATAGCGGCCTCATTTTTTGTCGGGTTCGCATAATAACAGGGTCAGGTCTTTCATTTTGCGCACAATGAAAGACCTGACCCCTTTGATTCGTTGTTTAATGTTCAGATGTTATTTTTTCGTTATTAAGTTTCACTGGATATGCCCTGGTTCATCTTTCTCCAGATAAGCCTCTTCTTCTGCTGTCAGTTCTACTTCGTCAAAACCATTAATCATGGGCATGACGTGTTCTTTGAATGAATGGCCGGTGGTCAGCATATAGACGTGTATGATTATAAATATCAGGATGGCAAAAGCGATGGCGGTGTGCAACATGGCGACCCACATCAGTGTCTCTCCAGAGGCTGCACCACCCCAGAAAGAATACAACAGATAAAATAAACCGCTGATCCAGATCGCGGGGAACAGGAACAGTTTTAACGAGAGGTAGGACAAGGCCTGAAGTGGATTATGTTTGCGCCAGTAAGCTTTACGATAAGGATGGCGCTCACCTTTGAAAATTCCATAGGCATAAAATTTTGCCACCCTTAACAGACCATTACTGGTGGGAATATAATGACGCCAGGTTCCGGTAGTTAAGTGCCAGAAGATGGCAAAGATCCACAATAATAAAAGTACCAGTGCGCTCGCTGTGTGCAGGCCAACCGCAGTTTTAAAATTCAGCAGATTATAAAAACCGTGTATACCAAAACCGGTGAACAGCAGGATCATAATCAAGACCATCTGCGTCCAGTGCCAGAAACGTTCGAAGCGGGTAAAAAGCATTATGCGACGTAGTGTCATGATTGTTTCCTCGATTTATTGAAGACAAACCGAAACAGGCCGTGGCCAAAAACACCCAGCACGGTACCGGCAATGGCCAGTAGCCCGATAATATCCAGCCAATAGTTACTATCACGACCGGGTAGATAAAAACCTTGTAGATTATTCAGGCGACCCTGTTTGGCGTGGCATTCATCGCATGATAGCGCGTCTTCTTTGGGTGCCACCATATGGGTGATCGGCCAGTAGGAATAGGTCTCAATAAAGCCGTACTCACCACTATAGGGTAAATTATTTTTCTCCATGCCCGCTTTGATGGCTTTGCTAAAATCGTAGTTGCCCCAGAAGGCATCATTATCATTACCCCAAAGATGCGTATAAACCAGCGTGTTATTGACCTTGTCGTAAGGCTGAACAGTATGCATCTGCTTAAACGGCCAGATACGTGAATTTTCATCATCAGCCGAACCGGCATAACGGTTAATCTCCACCGGGCCACTGGCGGGGTCAAACACCGTATCGATGGTGTTATAAATCATCTGGCCGTCGAACCAGCCATAATGCGGCACCAGGTTCTCGCCATAAACGAAGCTGCCCTTGATTGACTTATAAGTGGCGCGGTGTTCACCGTTACCCTGGGTATAGTTTTTCTCCTTGTAACCTTCGCCATTCTTAGTCTTGCCTGCGGTGCGCCAGTCCCAGTCAATCTTGGTAGCGACACCACCACGAGCCATTCTGGGAATGTGACAGGTCTGGCAGGCAATCCTGTCCACATGATTGTTTAATTTGATATTAGCCAGGCTGCTGATGGGATGTGGTGTAGTACTATGGCAGGATTCACAGGTCGCCACATCACGGCGTTGTCCGGGTTCGCCGGTGCCTTCGATATCTTTGGCGATGACATCGTAGCGGCTACCCGCCCATACATGTTTTTTTGTGACATGACATTGAGTGCAGGCAAAATTCAGCTCGGTTTCGTCCATGTGTACATCGAGTTTTTTATCAGGATGAATCAATGAAGAATCCAGATCGCCATGTTTCACACCGTCACCACCGCCACCATAGAAATGACAGCCACCACAGTTTTCACGCGCGGGTAGGCCGACACTCTGTGCAACTTTCGACCACTGAATCGGTTGCTTGCCCTCAAACATTATCGAACAGGATTTATTACCCTTGGTCGGCGGTGTTTTGTAATAAGTGCCAGTGCGGTCGTGACAAACTACGCAATCAATGTTGTACTCATTGTTAAAGTCGAAGCTTTCATCCTTCCAGCCATAACCGGCGTGACACTGTGCACACATGCCCTCATTGCCACGGGCATTGGTACAAAAGTTATTGACCAGATGTTTTTTACCCAGAAGCTGGCCGGTTTTTTTATTTTCATAAGTCCAGGTCCAGTGTATGTTTTTCATGAACTGATGACCGGCCTCGGTGTGACACTTCAGGCAGGCTCTAGTCACCTCGGGGCCATTAGAAAAGGCCGCTTTTAGATCTTCAAATTTGGTATGGTCAGCGGTGGAATTGGAGTCTGTACGCTGTGTGGGTTGATCTACCACCTTATCCAGGCGGAAGTTCATGTCGGCATCTGTTTTTTGTGCAGGTTCGACCGTTGCCTGAGTGATGGCTGCCATGAAAAACAGCAATAAACCTGCGCTCAATTTCAGTACATTTAGTAATCTAAGCGGTGAACTGGTGAGCATGGTTTTTTCTCCATACAGTGCATTGTTATTTCTTCATATAACAATAAATATGTTACCCCTTTTGGAACTGTATAGCTAAATTATTACCCTGCAATATGTGAATTCAAAACCCCTTTGAAAAACAAGCGGTCAGGTCTTTCCATGCCATATTATAAGAGGCGTATGCTAGACCACTCAGACTAGAATTAGCAGGTGGTTTGTATCATGTCACTTCACGGAGGGTCAGGCGAAAAATCAAGGAGCCAGACTCCTTGATTTAAGACACCAGGCACCGTAGATGCCGTCACCCTCCCACAATTTCCAAACAACCAAAAAAAACGCGGAAAACCGTCACCACAAAGGAAGTATAATTCGCCACAACAAGATCACTTGAAGATGAAGTGAAGCTGTTCGATGATAATGGCTATGAAAACTCTTATTTAAAAATGACACGCTGTCGCACGACAAATTCTCGCACCATATCACGTAACAGTCTCATATTTTACCTGTTTAACAGACTAGAAAACTCTGACCGCACTTTTAGTTCAAATCCATTTGTATTATATTTGCCACACACTCTTTTAACCTTTCAACTCATCAGGAATTACATATGACGAAAAGTATTAAAGGCACTCAAACAGAAAAGAACCTCCTGGCGGCATTTGCCGGGGAATCACAGGCCAGAAACCGTTACACCTACTTTGCTGGCGTTGCTAGAAAAGAAGGCCTGGTTCAGATTTCTGCCATATTTGAAGAGACCGCCAACCAGGAAAAAGAGCACGCAAAAAGGTTCTTCAAATTTCTTGAAGGTGGTGATGTTGAAATTACTGAAACTTTTCCAGCGGGTAGAATTGGAACCACACTGGAGAATTTAAATTCTGCGGCTGAGGGCGAGGAGCATGAATGGGAAGAAATGTACCCCGCTTTTGCCAGGACAGCACGTGAAGAAGGCTTTGATGAGGTTGCCGCTGCCTTTGACTCAATTTCAGTCGCCGAAAAACAGCATGGAAAGCGTTACCGAGATTTAGCCGGTAACCTGGAATCAGGCCGGATTTTCAGGCGCAATGGGAAAGTAGTCTGGCGTTGCAGGAACTGTGGCTATCTCCACGAAGCAGAGGAAGCACCCGATATGTGCCCGGCCTGCCTTCATCCACAGGCACATTTCGAATTACTAGGTGAAAACTGGTAACAAATAAATAAGACCCAGGCTTCACTCCTGTACTGAAAAGTTTTTCTTAACACCACCATCTAGTACAATAGATATCCCTGCACATTACCGGTAACAACATGCAAAGCCTTCACAGCAGCCATATTAAGAGCCTGCCGCTTCTACACAGGGGCAAGGTGCGCGATATTTATGATATTGATGACGACCACATGCTGATTGTCACCACCGACCGTATTTCTGCTTTTGACGTTGTGATGCCCAATGCCATCACTGGTAAGGGGCGCATTCTCAACGATGTCACTACTTTCTGGCTGAACAGGCTTTCACACATCATCCCCAACCAGCTCAGCGATATGCCGCTGGCAGAGGTGCTTCCGGATGCCGAGGAACGCGCTGAAGTCGCTGAACACGCAATGATCGTGAAAAAGCTCAGGGCCTTACCGGTTGAAGCCATCGTCCGCGGCTATCTGATTGGTTCCGGCTGGAAGGATTATCAGGCAACCGGCGCTGTCTGCGGTATCGAGCTACCCGCAGGTTTGCAACTCGCTGATAAATTACCACAAGCCATTTACACACCCTCTTCCAAGGCGGCCGTCGGTGAACATGATGAGAACATCGATTTTGCCAAAACCGAAGAATTGCTGGGCAGCGATATCGCCGGCCAGGTTCGTGATGTTAGCCTGCAACTCTACAAAGAGGCTGCGGATTTTGCACTGGAACGCGGCATTATTATCGCCGATACCAAGTTTGAATTCGGCCTGGATAAAAATGGACAGCTTACTTTGATCGATGAAGTATTAACCCCGGATTCATCCCGCTTCTGGCCGGCCGACCAGTACCAGCCCGGTATCAGCCCGCCAAGTTTTGACAAGCAGTACGTGCGTGACTACCTGGAAACACTGGACTGGAACAAGACCGCACCAGGACCAACATTACCTGATGAGGTTATCCAGAAAACAGCTGAAAAATACCAGCAGGCCAAACAGCTGCTCACCCGGTAAAAGCCATGCGTGGCATTTTTATCACCGGTACAGATACGGACGTAGGCAAAACTTATGTTGCCACTCTACTGGCTGAACAGTTAGTTAAAAATGGCATCAGGGTCATCCCCAGAAAACCCGTTGAATCCGGCTGCCAGAACAATAATGGCGAACTCATTCCAGAAGATGCCTCTGCGCTGAAACAGGCGGCCGCTTATGCCGGCGATCTATCTGATATATGCCGCTTTCGATTTGAAGCAGCATTATCACCAGTGCGTGCCGCTCGCATGGAAAATCAAACTGTTACTATCGCGCAATTACAACAGGCCTGTAAGCATTGCGGTAATGGTTTTTTACTGGTAGAGGGCGCAGGTGGTTTCTATTCACCACTGGCCAGCGATGGCCTTAATGCTGATTTGGCTGTAGCGATTCAGTTACCTGTGTTACTCGTTGCCAACGACAGGCTTGGTTGTATCAACCAGATACTGCTAACGGCAGAAGCTATTTCAAATCGCGGACTTAAGCTAGCAGCGGTTATTCTTAATGCTAAAGACCAGCCGAGTAATTTAGACATGAATAATGCTAAAGATCTGCACGATCTAATCGACACACCTATTTATACGCTTGCCCATACACAAAATAACGAAGTACCAATTAAGGACCTGGCGCGTTATTTACAATCACAATAAAAAAGGCCGCAAAAAATCTTGCAGCCTCTTAAAAAAATAACTGATAGTTTTAACTAACAGATATTAATTCCACTTTGAATATCAATGTCGCATTTGGTGGAATCACACCACCGGCACCTGCTGCACCGTAACCCATACCAGGTGGAATCGTCAGTTTGCGTGTGCCGCCTACTTTCATACCGGCAACACCCTGGTCCCAGCCCTGGATTACCTGGCCGGCACCCAGTTTGAAATTAAAGGTTTGTTCACGATCCAGGCTTGAATCAAACTTGGCTCCATCGGTCAACCAACCGGTATAATGAACTTCTACGTTCATACCTGCTACAGCTTCCTCACCTTCACCCACTACCTGGTCTTCAATTTGTAATTCTTCAGACATATTAACCTCTCTTTAGCTATAAAAAAGGGGGACAACGTCCCCCTTCTTATACTGTTATTACTGTTAGCTTATTTGTAAAAATCAATCATGCCTTCAAGTGACACAGGCTTAATTTTAGATGCATTACCAGCAGAACCAAATGCTTCAAAACGTGCTTTACAGATAGCCTTCATTCCAGCTGTAGATTCTTTCAGGAATTTACGTGGATCGAAGTTTGAAGGATTGTCAGCCATGTGCTTACGAATCGAGCCAGTAGAAGCCATGCGC
>JAPHSZ010000147.1 GCA_026196545.1 Gammaproteobacteria bacterium | reverse complement strand
CGAGAATGCCATCATCAAGGCACGCCATGCCGCCGAGCTTACCGGCCTGCCCGCCATCGCCGATGATTCGGGTATCGAAGTCGATGCCCTCGATGCCCGCCCCGGTGTTTATTCCGCTCGCTACGCTGGTGCAGGCGCAAGCGATATCGACAACAATAATAAAATGCTGGAAGAGCTACAGGGAGTACCTGAAGCTGAACGCACTGCCCGCTACTGGTGTTTGCTGGTGTTTATGCGTCACCACAACGACCCTGTGCCAATCATTACCCAGGCCAGCTGGGAAGGCAGAATTTTAGAAGCACCGCAGGGTGACGGCGGCTTTGGGTACGACCCAATTTTCTACGTGCCCACACATGATTGCTCGGGCGGCCAGCTCGCGCTGGAAGAAAAAAACAAGATCAGCCATCGAGCTTTAGCACTACAAGCTATGCTGGAAGAATTTAAAACGCATAAATTTATTTAGATTCATCCAATAAAAAAGCCCTCTTCGGAGGGCTTTTTTTGGCATTTCATACAATTGAATTTTTCTTGCGCCTGGCCACCGCCAGCAATCCTAAAAGACCTGAACTAAACAACCAGACAGCTGCGGGTACGGGCACTGGTGAAACACTCAAAACGGTCAAGCTATTGGTGCTGGCCCCTGATTAAGAATTGGCTGATTTATATCACTTGCAGGTATTGCACTACCCACATCAGCAAAAAATTCACCATCACGCTTCATGGTCGTGCCACTGATGACATCACCCGCCTGCAAGCCTAAATCAATTGCATTAATTAAACCTGTTGCATCCCAGATCATCGAAACTGGTATACCGGTAGTAGCGGCAAAATCTGCCAGCATATTGCCCAAAATCAGGTTACTGCCCGACAAAACCACCAAGACTATCTATAACAGTCACCTGACCAGTGAAGTGAAATTCAATAAGTGCAGCACGGCTGATGCCACTATATGAAAAAAGTAAAAAACAGATACTAACCAAACTTACGGCGCTGGCGCCTGCAAAAGCGTATCGTCTGTCACTACCAGTGCCGCACCATCACTAGCCAAAAAATTTGCCAGCTGGGTCTGTATTTCCGTTGTCACGGCCACATCTGATATGGGATCAAGCAGTGAACTATGATCTCCCGAAATATATTTGGTGACAGCGTGCAGGTCAGTACCCGTGGTTGAAGCGTTATATTGAGTCAGCCCCATCAGGGCCAGCTGAGGTTCTGTGCCAGCCAGTGGCGCGGGCACTGTTCCGGTTGTGTCATTTGCATCGGGCACCCTGTTCGGCATCACTAGATCAGAAGGTGAACTGTTACCGCCCACGATCTCGAAGAACAGAATGCCGCGCCCCGTTGCTGCGACACTGGCGTAGTTCACCGGATCACCCGAATCCACCACCGTCTGCGCCGCACCCATGAAGGATTCATAATCAGCCGTGCCTTTCAACACACCCTTAGCAGCCAGACCACCGGAAACGATTGGGCCAAAGGTTGCAGAACCATCAAGAATTTTCGGAATACTGACACCACCGAAAGCAAATGCCGCATCCCTTACATTGGGTTCAAGCGCTGTAAACACGGTACCCACCATCGCACCCAGTGAATGCCCGACAAAATAAATTTTTGATGTATCAAGGTCAGCACCACCACCATCGTAATCTAAAGTAGCCAAAGACACATGCAGTGCCAATAAATCTGCCACCGACTGTCTTACATTGTCACGCATAACCAGCAAGTTTGATAGATTGATAAAATGCGTGCCTGATGTATCCACAACTGCATCAGCACCGGGCGCACTCGTTGTGTTATCGACCAGATCAAGATCAAAGGTACGCTCAATGCCACTGTAAAGAGGGTGACTCGGTGCCAGCCCATGTAACGGCATATCGATTGCTACGGCAACAAAACCTGCACCAGCCAGTGCGTCGGCAATAGCGAGCACACTGGTTCTATCTGCAGTTATGCCGTGCTGGAATATAACTACAGGCCATGGTGCAGAGCCGACCTTAGGCACGGTGAGTAATAATGGAATGGTTTCATCAGATGTCTTAATCGGCGTAGTGTTGAACTGGGTCAGATTTGTAGCGCCAGCGCCCTGCCAGTATTTACTTAAAGGATCAGTGGGAACCGTCGCATTAGTCTGGTAATACGGCAATGTTAAAGAGCCTGCATAAACATTAGCCAGCCCCGGCCCGGCACCCAGCAAAGCAGCTGTATCACCTATAAGTGAAAACCCATTTATAACTGGCGCATTAGTTGTTTGAGCCAAATTCCTTACCTGCTCAAGCACATCACTGGTTGACTGAGTAGAAAAACTCCAGCTCAGTGTGATATCACTCGCAGCCAAAGAATTATCAAATGCCAGTAATGTTGACTCACTTGCATTATTCAACTGACGAAGTGGCTCTAATGATTGCGCTTCAGTATCACTTAGTGTTTGTGGAATAACACTTACTCCACCTACATGCAATGGATCAGCACCTTTAGTCAACGCGTAAGCCGCTGTCGCGCCTATGGTTGAACCATCAGCGGCTTTCAGTTCTTTGGTAATAACGACATAGTAGTGCGATTTAGCTACCAGTGGTTTTATCGGCAAAATAACCAGTGTTGAGTTTGTTGTATCAATACTGGAAAGTACAGCCACATAATCAACGCCATAAGTTAGCTGGCTGTTAATTCCTATAACAGCACCACCAGTACCTGATAAATTAACATCATAAACTTTTACTGAGTCGCCATTTATCGAAGCTTCTTTTATTGCGCCAGTAAAACCTATTGTCATCGGTGCTGATGTTGAAAATCCATCCAGTGCATTCATCGCCACTGCCGGATCAGACAGGTCGTTAACATCAGCAACAGGAATATTGAGCGTACCATCAGCACTACCCTGAAACAATAAATTATTTGGAAACGGGATTATGCTATTAGCGGGATCAAAATTACTCACAACACCGTTGGTGGTATCAATTGAGTTTTGCAGGTTTTCACCCGGTTCAGACTCACAGGCAGAAACTAAAACTGTTGCAAAAATCGCAAATAATATATTCAATTTATTCATCTTATAATTCTCCATTTCTGCCCTTAATAGTTCCAGCGGAGCTGTGCGCTTAGAATATCAACGGAGGCTTCGTAAGTTCCGGTCAACGTTGACGCCAGGGTTGGAATGCCGCTTTCAACTGAATTATTGATTGCTGTATCGCTTATGAATAAATGTGAATAACCAACATCAACGGTAAACTCTTTATCGATGATATAAGTGCCACCAAATGATAACCAGCGTCGGCTGTTGCCGGGTACGCGTACCGTACGATGCTCGGCATCAGGTACCGGGGTTTCATCATAGGCCCAGCCTGCGCGCAAGGTTAAGGCATCACTGTACTGATAATCCGCACCGAAAGAATAACGCAAGGTATCATCCCAGGCTTCGGTGGTCACTGAATCTGGCTGTAATGCATTATCATAACGAATTCGCAGCTCATCAAATGAGCTCCATCCTGTCCAGGTTATATCTGCAAGCAGTGTCAGCTCATCCATATCGTGAACCACGCTCATCGACAAACTCTGCGGCAAGGTTACACTGGCGTTTAAACCAGTATCAACAAACACACCTTGAGCCACAACAAAAGATGCCGCTGCTGGCACGGAAAAATCGGCGTCCCCTTCCACATCGATCGTTACTTCAGATCTATAGGCAACACCCAGACGGGTGTCATCGCTAATTTTATACAACAGGCCAAAGTTAACACCCAGCGCCAGATCATTAAAGTTATCGGCGCGCAAATCGGCAAAGCCATCAGCCTGCTGTGGCAGTGAACCCAAAGCAGCACAGGTAGCAGCATTGAAAGAAGCAACACAAATCGCACCAAAATCAACGGCACTGGTAAAGGTAATATCAGCCAGCATAATATTGATACCAGCACCTATAGATAAATCATCATTCAACTTATATGCAATACTTGGATTGAAGTTGATGGTTTTTAAATCCGTTTCAACACCATGATAACGCCCCACCCAGTTATCTTCATAACGCGTTGCCAGACCAAAGGGCGTGGTCATGCCAAAACCAAATTTCAGGTTTTCATCTAACGCGGTTACATAATAAAAGTTAGCCACCATGGCATTGAAACCACCGTCATCATCATGCCCCATTAACTCGGGGTTGCCCAATAAAGCAGCCGCCGTTGAACCCGTATCTGAGAATTCAGAATCAGGTTTAATAAAATGGCCAACGACAACGACCTGATCATTTTCTAATAATGTCATACCTGCTGGGTTAAACCAGACAGTCGAGGCATCTTCGGCGATAGCTGCCGCACCCGCATAGGCATTACCCTGCCCGCTGGCGCTATTTTCAATCAGCGCAAAGCCGGACGCATTACTTTGGCTGGAATAGCCTGCTGCCAGTGCAGCAAACATAAGGGAACGTATTAATCCAGGCTTCATTATCATGCCATCTCCTTTTTTATTTTGGCTAATCATACGTGGATTTTTTTATATTGCAAAATCTGTTCATCTACCCGTCAGGGCAAAGCTCTGGGCCTGCGATTTTCATCAATCGCCACATAAACCAGCACGGCTTCGGTTACCTTGATGCACTGCTTGTCCGCACCCTGGCGACGCTCAGCATAAACCTCAACATCCACCTTGATCGATGTTCTACCTTCAGCAATTATTTTTGCGTAACAGCTGATCAGGTCACCGATAAACACTGGTTGTTTAAATTCAAAGGACTCTACCGCCCGAGTCACAATCGGCCCCTGCGCTCGTTCCAGTGCAGGTATACTGCCGGCCACATCAACATGTGACATTATCCAGCCTCCAAAAATACTGCCACCGGGGTTGGCATCGGCAGGGCTGGCGAGGATGCGGATAACTGGCATTCGATCTTCGTGCAAACAGGTTTTGGTCACAAAACTCTCCTGAATAATTCTGAGCTATTGAACAATCTCAAGTACAATATGCCACCATACAGAAACCTCGCGATAACACAATATGCCCAGCATCAAAGCCTCATTTCCCGGTGGCAGCGGCCACAAGCTTGACGCTCGACTTGAATTGCCAGAAGGCAGTATCAAGTCCTACGCCATTTGCTGCCACTGTTTTACCTGCAGCAAGGATACGCTTACCACCTATCGTATCAGCAAGGCACTGGCGGAAAAAGGCTACGCCACCTTGCGTTTTGACTTCACCGGGCTGGGCGGCAGCGAAGGTGAATTTTCACAAACCGGGTTCAGCCACAATATCGCAGACGTACTCGCTGCTATCGAATATTTGCGCCAGCAGCATCAGGTGCCCACACTGTTAGTTGGACACAGTCTGGGCGGCACCGCGATTCTTGAAGCTGCCATACAGACTGACGAAGTACAGGCCGTCGTCACCATCGCCTCACCCAGCCAGCCCGATCATGTGCTGCACCACTTTGGCAGCGCCCTCACCCTGCTGGAGCAGGGCATACCATCGAGCATCGAAGTGGCCGGGCAATACTACGACATCGGGCCTGACTTTATTGAAGACTTACGCAGTTACGACATGCAACAGCGGCTACAAAAACTGAACAGGCCGGCGCTAATTTTTAATATTGTTAACGATGCGCTGGTCAATGAAGCAAATGCTGTTGAATTAAATAACTGGATTGCAGGTGATTCAGAAATTATCACCCTGGAAAACTCAGATCACCTTTTATCAAAAAAGCAGGATACCGACCAGGTGGCAGAAAAAATATCCAACTGGTTTAAAAATCTTTAACTCAAACTATACTCAAATATCATCACACTGTTACAAAGCCAGGAGGATCAGCTGATTAAATATTTGTGGATTACAATCTATCTGACCTTTCTGATATGGTCTGGCATTAACCCCAAAGACACACTCACCTGGCTGCTTGAGGTCTCTCCTGCCATTATCGGCGCTGCCATCATGGCATTCACCTACAACTCATTCAGGCTAACGCCCCTGGTTTATTTTCTAATTCTCATTCACTGCATCATCCTGATGATTGGCGGGCACTACACTTATGCTGAAGTGCCGTTATTCGACCAACTCAGGGAGACTTTTGATTTGGCGCGCAACAATTATGACAAGGTCGGTCACTTCGTTCAGGGCTTTGTGCCTGTTTTGATTACCAGGGAAATCATCATACGCAAAAATATTATCAGTGACCGATTCTGGCAGTCTTTTTTTGCTGTCTCTTTCTGTCTCGCCTTTAGTGCCTTTTATGAGCTTATTGAATGGTGGGTCGCACTGATCAGCGAAGAAGCCGCTGAAGCTTTTTTGGGCACACAGGGTTATACCTGGGATACACAGTCTGATATGGGCTGGGCATTATTTGGCGCGGTACTGGCGTTACTGTTATTGAGCAAAATACACGATCAGCAGATCAATAAATTGAAACACATCTAGTTAGTTATATAAAATTTGTTTTTATCTAAATCGCTGTAATCGATCGCTGGTTTCGGGGTGTGTCGATAAATAATTTTCTACACCTTGTTCTGAATCATCCCCGGTTATACGCTCAAGAATATTGGCAAAGGAATCCAGTGGCATATTGCTGTCAAGCAAATAATGATACGCATAATCATCAGCTTCGACTTCAAACTCACGTGAGTAATTCGCATTTACCAGTATGGTGGGCAGCGCAACCACGATTGAGGAGCTTGAAAACGGGTCACCGGTAATGGTGGCTATCAGTACCGCTACTGCAGAATTTTGCAACACCATGCGCACCGAGTGCCGGTGAATAAGGTGGCCTATTTCATGCGCAAGGATCGCTATCACTTCATCGTCATTTTCACTTAGCTCGACCAGCTCATCTGTAACAACGATAATGCCCGATGGCAGGGCAAATGCATTAGCGCCAATTTCATTACCATGCCTGAACAGCATTTTGTAATCCTGACTGCCTTCAATCTGTGTTTTCATGCCATCAAATCGCGACAGCAATCTCATCTGAACATGAGTATCGAGCTGAGATTCTGAGAACATAATTCTGTCCATGGTTTCGAGCGTGCCCTTGCCCAGCTGGCGGTCCACCTCTTCAGGCAAATTAAACGCAATTTTTTTTGAAAAATAGGGGACGCCATGGACGACCATGCCCCAGGAAAAAAGTGCGGTAAATAAAACCGCTGCAATAACATAAATAATACGGCTTTCCAGCATATGGATAAACGATGAGCCAGCACCACGGCGTTGCGCTTTCAGAAAACTATCAATCAGATCATTATCGGCCACGTGACAGCTGGCACCATCTGGAAGATTTATCACACGAGGAATATTACCCAGCCTTGGGCTAAAACTGACATCATCAAGCAGGCAGAGCTTGCCAATGCCTTCTCCATTAATGCCAATACTGCCGTCATCATTAAATGTAAGCTCAACCTGTACAACCTTCGAGCTCAGTCCATCATGATATTCAGCCGTTGTTTTTGACACTAACTAAAAACCCATATCGATATCGAACGCATCCGCAAACTCGCCCGCCGTGGCCTTAACGTTATTCTGCTCATTGGCAATAAAGCGATTGATATCACTTTCGGTAATTAACGACAGGTTTTTCATGCGATAACGCATCAGCCGGATCTTGCACCAGGGGATAAGCAGGCCAAGGCTGATAATCGCCGCGATGATATTAGTCAGATGAATATAAAACATATTACGTACCCGCAGGGTACTGGACAACTTATGTCCTTCCAGCGAGGTGCTGCTCAACACCAGATTGGCGGTGCGCGTCTGAATATAAATACCAATCAACAAATAGAACACCATAATTACCACGGTAACCGTCGTAGCCGCCATTGCCGCCATTTCTGCATATTTCTCTGCCTCTGGAGAAGGTGCCTGATTCGACAGACCGGCATCGGCTGTAATCTGGTCTATCTGACGTTGCATTTCTGCCTGCTCTTGCTGCTCCGGTGTCATCTGCCCCATTTCATACTGCGTTTGCGGCGTTGTGACATAGCCCTGATAAGCAGGGATTGCTATTGCGGCAATAATGGCGATGATCGCGATAATCAATGGAACGATCATCGCTTTCAGATACAGCCGGTAAAAATCACCGGTGGTCGCACTAAAACTGAAAGGTGTCGTACCATAATAACTATTATCTATAGAGAATTGCTTGAAGCGCTTTATAAAATAGGGCGTTGCCAGACCCAATGTCACAATAGTAAGAAGGCCGATACCAATAAATATGATCGCCGCTTCTTTCATAGCGCCATCAAAATCAAATCGGATATTTCGATACGACGAGTTTCGCGTATTAAACTGCATCGACTTAACAATCATCCACGGCAGGCCAATCATGTAAACAATAAAAAATGCGGCCTCCAGCATCGGCATAAACTGCGTTGTCAGCATGTAAACAGCAATCACGGCGACGACTATCAAACGTCCTTTTAAAATATTGACAGGGTTCGCATGGTACTCAAAATTTGAACCATCAAGCGTGGTATTGCCGTAAAAATAACGTTTGGTTCTTACCTTGGCCCAGGCAGAATAAATACCCAGGGTGACAATAGATAGCGCAACATTCACTATCCAGATCTTGAAATACTCACTCGCCTTACCGTTAAACTCAAAACCAATTTCACGTTCTTTTTGCAAGATTTCCATGTTGACTCCCTGAGGCAATCTGAAATTTAAGTTAGCGCCATTAAATCACTTAACCACTAACATAACAAGGGAATAACAGACTACCAGCCCGTTGCCTCCTTCACTCCCTTACCCAGATCAGCAGGGGAACGAACGGTATGCACGCCTGCCGCTTCCAGTGCCGCAAACTTTTCTTCAGCGGTGCCCTTGCCACCGGCGATAATGGCGCCCGCGTGGCCCATGCGTTTGCCTTTGGGTGCGGTGCCGCCCGCAATAAACGCAGTCACCGGTTTTGATATTTCCAGCTGGATAAATTCGGCGGCCTCTTCTTCAGCACTGCCGCCGATTTCTCCCACCATCAGGATCGCTTCGGTCTGGTCGTCGTGCTCGAACAGTTTGAGCGCGTCAATAAAATTCATTCCGGGGATCGGGTCACCGCCGATGCCGATACAGGTGCTCTGGCCAAAACCCAGATCGGTGGTTTGTTTAACAGCTTCATAAGTTAATGTACCAGAACGCGATACCACACCAACTTTACCGGGCAGGTGAATCGAGCCGGGCATAATGCCGATTTTACATTCACCCGGGGTGATAATGCCGGGACAGTTCGGGCCGATGATTCTTACACCGACATCATCAGCGACCATTTTTACTTCCAGCATGTCCAGCGTCGGGATGCCTTCGGTGATGCAGACAATCAGATCCACACCGGCATCGATAGCTTCGAGCATGGAGTCTTTACAAAACGGTGCGGGCACATAAATTACTGATGCCGTTGCACCAGTTTCATCCACCGCTTCGCGCACGGTATTGAACACGGGTAAATCCAGATGTATCTGCCCGCCCTTACCGGGGGTGACACCACCGACCATTTTTGTGCCGTATTCAATTGCCTGCTCGGAATGGAAGGTGCCCTGCTTGCCGGTAAAACCCTGACAGATCACCTGGGTAGTTTTATCAATGAGCACACTCATGATGCTTTCACCTCACTGACAATTTTTTCTGCGGCATCGGTCAGGCCGGTTGCCGCGATTAAATTCAGATTTGATTCATTCAGCAATTGCGTACCTCGTTCGGCATTGTTGCCTTCGAGCCGCACCACCACCGGCACATTGAGATGCACTTCTTCTGCCGCACCGATGATGCCCTCGGCGATCAGGTCACAACGCACGATGCCACCAAAAATATTAACCAGTATGCCTTTGACGTTGTCATCGGAAAGAATAATTTTAAAGGCTTCGGCCACCCGTTCTTTGGTGGCACCGCCACCGACATCGAGGAAGTTGGCCGGCTCGCCGCCACAGAGCTTGATCAGGTCCATGGTCGCCATCGCCAGGCCAGCACCGTTGACCATGCAACCGATGTCACCATCCAGTGAAATATAATTCAGGTCCCATTCCTTGGCGCGATTTTCGCGCTCATCTTCCTGAGAGACATCACGCATTGCCAGCAGGTCCGGCTGGCGGTAGAGTGCGTTGTCATCAATATTTATTTTTCCATCGAGGCAGATCAGGTCGCCACCTTTGGTTACCACCAGCGGATTGATTTCAACCAGACTCAGGTCTTTCTCAACAAACATTTTTGCCAGGCCCGCAAGCATTTTTGTGAACTGCTTGATCTGACTACCTTCAAGCCCCAGTCCAAACGCCAGTTCACGCCCCTGAAAAGGCTGTAGGCCAGTGAGTGGATTAACACTGGTTTTCAGGATTTTTTCCGGAGTTTCTTCAGCGACTTTTTCGATTTCAACACCGCCCTCGGTGGAGGCCATGATCACCACACGACGACTTGAACGATCGATGACCGCACCGACATAAAGCTCACGACCAATATCACAGGTCTCTTCGATCAGCACCTGATTCACCGGCTGTCCCTCGACACCGGTCTGGATGGTAACCAGACGTGAACCGAGCATCTCTGCCACGGTATGCGACAGGGTTTCCAT
>JAPHSZ010000170.1 GCA_026196545.1 Gammaproteobacteria bacterium | reverse complement strand
CGTACTCGGTTAAACAGGTCACGGTTGCACCGACATAGCCACCGACATCAAATGAATCGAAATCGGCCTGGCTCAGTGCGGCGGCCAGCTGGCGTGGGCGGTCATTGCGGAAGTTGAAAAAGATAACACTATCACCCGATTCAACCAGCTCGGCTTCGCCCAGTATAGTGGGCTTGATGAACTCGTCGGTTTCATCGTGTGCATAGGCGGTTTCAATCGCGTAGCGTGCATTTTCAGCGTGTATGCCTTCACCTAGCACCATGGCTCGCCAGGCCTGCTCAGTTCTATCCCAGCGGTTGTCTCGATCCATCGCGTAGTAACGGCCACACACGGTGGCGATGCAGCCGCCGGCATCTTCCAGTGCGCATTCCAGATCCTTGAGGTAAACCATGGCTGACATCTGCGCGGTATCGCGGCCATCGGTAATCATATGCACCACGGGTTTTGCCTTGCGATCCATGCACATTTTGATCAGTGCCAATAAGTGGCCAATATGACTGTGCACACCGCCATCGGAGACCAGCCCGACCAGATGCACCGGGCGGTCACGCATATTGGCATCTTCTATTGCCGCGACCAGTGCCGCATTTTCAAAAAACTCGCCACTCTCTATTTCGTCGTTGATGCGCACCAGATCCTGTCGCATCACCGCGCCACAGCCCAGGGTCATATGACCGACTTCGGAATTACCCATCTGGCCATCCGGCAGACCCACGGCTTCGCCACAGGCGTCCAGCGTGGTGTGTGAATGTCTGGAGAAATATTCATCCAGCCTGGGGGTGCTGGCTTCCTGAACCGCATTATTAATGCGGCTGGGGTTAACGCCAAAGCCATCGAGAATAATAAGAAGGGTCGGCCTGCGGGGTACGATTCGTGTTTCGGCCACTATAGTTTTTCCTGTCGTTTTGTATCTATTTTCATTGCGGCGAATTTTACACTATCGCGCTATGCACATGAAGGTGTCAGTGGGGATTAATCCTTGTCGCGATCATTTTCTGCTTCGATACGATCCATTTCATCAAACATCTCATCTACCTCTGCCTGACTTTGATAACCTGGTTCTTCTTCGACTATATCGTAATCGGCCTCCTCGGCATCCGCCTCGGTGCGCGCGATTCGATCTTTCAGGAAAATGCGTGCCATGATCAGACCGGCTTCGAACAGGAACAGCATGGGTACGGCCAGCAGTGTCTGTGAAATCACATCCGGTGGCGTGATCAGCATGCCGATGACAAAAGCACCAACCACAATATACGGGCGCTTTGTCGCCAGCCGTGCAGGCGTGGTGGCACCGGCGGCGATCAGCAGAAAGGTCGCGACCGGAATTTCAAACGCCAGGCCAAAGGCAAAAAAGATCGCGATCACAAAATCCAGATACTGACCGATGTCGGTCATTACCTCAACACCCGCAGGCGTGACCCCGAGAAAGAAATCGAACAGGATCGGCAAAATAACAAAATGCGCAAACGCGATGCCGCAGTAGAACAGCACGACACTGGAAATCAGCAGGGGCACGGCCAGGCGTTTTTCCTGTTGATACAAACCTGGGGCGACGAAGGCCCACATCTGGTGCAGGGTGTGCGGAATAGTCAGCAGCACCGATAACAGCAGCGCTAGTTTGAGCGGCACTAGAAACGGTGAGGTCACACCGGTGGCGATCATCGAAGTGCCTTCGGGCATCTGCGCCAGCAACGGGTCGGCGGCAAAACTGAAAATATCTTCGGAAAAGGCGAATAAAATCAGAAAGGCGACAAGGATAACCAGCACGATCCACATCAGGCGGTCGCGCAGCTCGGTCAGGTGCTCCATCAGCCCCTGTTCGGGTGCGTTATCGATTTCGTCCTGGTTATTCTCTGCCACTTATTCAATACCCCGGAGGTTGCATCGCTCGACTGTGTGCATCATGTGTTATTGGAAGCCGGTATTGAAGCTTAAATAAAATGAAAAGGTTATTTGGAGTCTTTTGTCTGCTCACCGCCTTCTTCGGCGACGGGCGTTTCTTCTTCAATCGTGTGCGTCTGTTCTGTCGGTGCCAGTAAATCATCTGCGCCTATATTGGCTGACTGATTGACTTTCTGCTGCAGTTCATTGAGCTGGATTTCCTGGTTATGTATGACACGCTTGAACTCGGAAATATCAAATTCCTGTTCGACTTCGTTTTTTACACCTTCGATATAGCGCCGTCCCTTGCCTATCCACAGACCCAAAGTACGTGCCGCACCGGGCAATCTTTCCGGGCCGATCACGACCAGCGCCAAGATCAGGATTAGCAGTATTTCCCAAAAACCAACGTCAAACATAATATTTTTCGCCCGAACACGGACGCCGGATAATTAAACCTTATCCTTGTCTTTGGTTTCTACTTCAGCATCAACGACCTTGCTTTCATTTTCTTCAATCTGGTTCTTTTCGGTATCGCTGCCTTCTTTAACGGCTGACTTGAAGCCTTTGACTGCAGAGCCAATATCGCCACCCAGATTACGCAACTTTTTTGTACCGAACAACAAAATGACGATACCCAGAACAATCAATAACTGCCAAATACTAATACCCATTTCTCTACTCTCTCTAATTATCTGTTTTTTGTCAGCGTGAAGCTTTCTCATCGTGACCTGAAACACCAAAGCGCCTGGCCAGTTCCTGCAATACATCATCGGGCTTCAGGCCTTCATTCGCCAGCATCACCAGGGTGTGAAACCAGAGGTCGGCTGTCTCGTAAACCAGCTTGTCTTTATCGCCATCCTTTGCCGCCATCACCGTCTCGGTGGCCTCTTCGCCAACCTTTTTGAGTATAGCATCCAAACCCTTATGATACAGGCTGGCCACGTAGGACGAATCCGCCTCTGCCGATTTACGCTGCTCCAGCACTTCTGCCAGCTCTCTAAGGATTTGATCACTCATTATTTATACCGTATATCTCTTTCGGGTCTTTGATCACGCTTTCTACTTCGACCCACTGATCACCCTGTAGTTGCCGATAAAAGCAACTTTCACGGCCCGTATGGCAGGCAATGCCACCGGCCTGTTTTACTTTCAGCAGGATGACGTCTTCGTCACAGTCAAAATACATGTCCGTCACCTGCTGTACATGGCCGGACTCTTCACCCTTGTGCCACAGCTTCTGGCGTGAGCGCGACCAGTAAACCGCCTGTTTTTTCTCGGCGGTGAGTTTCATCGATTCGCGGTTCATCCAGGCGAACATCAGCACTTTGCCCGATTCTGCATCCTGTGCGATGACAGGG
>JAPHSZ010000148.1 GCA_026196545.1 Gammaproteobacteria bacterium | reverse complement strand
CCTTGTTCATCAAGGTGCCAGGATTCACCTTATAGCTATAAGTTGAATAGAGATAACTGGACAGGGCTGGTGCCCCACCCGGGTATCCATGAATCAGGTCATAAACAGCCTGATCGATAATGTCCATCTGTCCAGACATGTGAGTCACTCCCCTACATTCACTTTCGTAATTTAGGGTTGCTGGCTAGACTCGTTACATAGGTTAAACTACGTAACGAGGCGAAATGGTGACCAAGCCAGTAACCTCAACCGCTGACAGGTGGTTGCCGCCACCTGTCAGCCCTATTTTTGTTCTTTATGCAGCGGCCTCGGCCTTGTACTGCTCAATGCCCTTCTGTAACAGAACAGCCGCCTGGCTTTCACAGCTACGGCTCTCCTTCTTCGCAATCACACTCACCTCTTTTTTAATATCAGAGGGGATACGAATAGTGGGCTTTTTGTTTGTCTTCTTATCAGTCATAATCTTGAGTTCCTATTGCAGTCATAATGAGTACAAAATGTATCAACTTGAGTACAATATATTCGCATATATGCGAAGTGTCAAGGATTGATTCGCATGGATGTGAATAATAATTTTGAAGAACGTCTTAAAATGCTCCTCTCTGGAAGAAAGATTCATAGCTGGGGAGACAAAATCGGCCTTACCAAGACCATTCTTACTCGCATGAACAAGGGCATCATGCCAGGTGCTGACAAATTGAGCCCTGCCATACGAGCTGAGAACCTATCTCTCAGCTGGCTCATCGATGGAATAGGAAGCCCCTACCTGGTGAACCACTGCATATCCGATGAGGATTGTTATGCGACACTGGATGAGCTTTATATAGAACAATGGAATACTTACTTACTATTATGTGGTCAGAAAATAGCGATCGTACTTACCCAGCCCGGCAGTTATTACATTAAAGATGATCCTTACCAGTACCCCATTGTCGAAGTGCTAGTGGGCGAAATAGGAAGCATGACATTACAGCGGATAGATAAAGCCACGAATGGAAAAAATATTTTTTATATGGACATATCAAGTGAGGAAATGAAGCAGTTAGCAAAGGGTCAGATCGGTACTTATCAGTTACTGAATTCAGACGATGCGATTTTAAAAAATGCACTTTTGATCAGAAATCTTGGCGAACTCGAGCACAAACGGTTCCTTAAGTGTTCAGAAGATAAAAGCGGATACAATATAGCATCCGATATATCATCGGATGAAATGGCAACGCTTAAAAATTTAAGAAAACTTGAACCGCCTAATTTGATGAATATAAAAACGCTGATACAGGCACTGGTAAATAAAAAGGAATAATTTATGAGTGAAAATATGCCCGGTTTTGGGTCTCTTATTTTACTGCTATTGATATATCTAGTACCAGCAATAATCGCAGCAAGCAGAGATCACCAGAACAGTACAGCTATTTTTGTTTTAAATATTTTTGCTGGCTGGACAGCCCTTGGTTGGCTAATTGCGCTGGTCTGGTCTTTTACAGGCAAATCATCAGATTCTGCAGAACTAGATATATGCGGTGATCCAGTAATTGATAAATCAAACATGCCCACGGCACAATTACTCAACAAGGCGGAACCACAAAAAAATGAACCCGTTACTGATAAAAAGAAATGCCCCTACTGTGCGGAGTCAATTAAAGCTGAGGCAATCCTTTGTCGATACTGTGGAAAAGATTTAAGTGATTAAATTTATAATAATCTTCGTTACGATGTTTTTTTTTGCAGCAATGCGCATGCAAAAGATTATGGCAATGTCACTGTTTCAGAAATTATTAGTGTTTATGATGCTGACACATTTACAGTCAACATCGAAGGCTATACTCCAATAATAGGTGAGCGTATATCTGTACGAATTAATGGAGTAGATGCAGCTGAAATCAGGGGCAAGTGTGAATCTGAAAAGATCGCAGCCAAGAAAGCGAAGCAATTTACTGTAAATGCATTGCGATCAGCCAAGGTGGTAGAGCTGCGAAGCATAAAAAGGGGCAAGTATTTTAGAATCCTTGCGGATGTTTATGTAGATGGACTGAATATAGCAGAAGCCTTAATAAGATCAGGAAATGCCAGGCCGTACCATGGCGGTAAGCGTCTAGAATGGTGCAAAATGTCCAACTGAACTTTAATAAAGTAATACAGATCAAAGAAATAATAGATTTAGTGCCTATACTGGCAACAAACAGAACATATAAAAGAATTAATTATTAGGAATATTGATGCCACAACCAGCAAAAAAGATATCAAAGCTCATCGATAAAATGAACATGATTTCTCGCCGCGCATTTAAAGGTGAAGGCTCCCCTGTAACCGAGATGGAACTGGCTCGGTTAAAAATTGAGGCTAAACAATTGCCTGATGAAATAGAAAAAAATCTGCTTCTGGGTATGATATCGGCTATTAAGTTCAGCCTTCCTGATGTTATAAAGTATTTTGATTTATCTATTTCACAATCTCCATACAGTGCGGAGCTTTATGCTAATTACGCAATAGCCCTGGACCATCTAAGCCAGCATGTGATGGCAAAGGAAAAAGCTATTCAAGGCTACGAAGTCGCTAATGGTGATAAAGTTATAATAAGATTAATTATCGGCATGTGCATGAGATCTGGTGATTATCTCTCTGCACTTAAATGGCTGAACACATTAAAAAAAGTAGCACCTGATGAGGAAGATAAAGAAGCACATTCTGCCCTCACTAGCATTATCGACTTCCTGGAAGAGAAGAAAGAACCTATAGAGAGAGTCCAGAAAGCAATAGCTATTGCTTCTAATGCCATACTAAAAAATAAAGTACCCGTGCGAGATATAACAACAACCATTATAGATGATGGAACTCATAACTGGATACGCTACACCATCAGTCTTAGAGCCAATCTTGATGTCCTTGAAAAGGTAAATGATGATTTTATCGATGAGACAATAGAGCAGTTCGGAAACAAGCCAGTAGAGCCAATAGTGATTAACTATTTAAGCAGGGAATAAGAAATGCCAGCAACGCCAGAAGAATTCTATGATTCAGCTATGGAAATGAGCAAAGGCGAAAGGGAAATAGACTTTCGGAATGCCATTAGCCGGGGATACTATGCAGCTTATTTAGACTGTCGATATTTTGCAGGTGAGTTAATTCCATCAACAGGTGACCGCGGCTCTCATAAGCTATACATAAATTATTTTTTAAAGTACAAGGGTGATGACCCAGAGATTGAAAAGATCCATTTAAAGATTGGATTAAAACTAAAACAATCGAGAGACTTAAGGGTGGTGGCCGACTACTACCTAGATAGCACATGCACTCAATCTGATGCAAATCAAGTATTGCGTCATACTAAGAACATTAACGATCTTCTTGGTGAGATAGAAAAAAAGAACAATCAAGTAATAAATTAGATTTTTATGCACACCTACATGAACTCATTGTTTTTTTCTGTTTTAGCGTGCGACCTCAAATAAAGAAAGCCCGGGCAGGATGCTTTGGCCGTGTGGTGAATAAGACACCCTCGGCGGCCGATGGGTTCCCCCTCATCGGTCGCTTTCTTTTTCACACATCATCTCGATTATTAATCTGTATATCGAATAACTATATACCCTCTGTTTTCAGATCCGTCAAAAGCGGTGGTTGAAAAATATCCGCCAGCCGTGCGACCGATAACAACATCAGTGTTTGTGTAATGAAATTGACCGGCAGCATTTGCGCCTGTCGGGTTGTACCCGATAGGATATCCAAGCCCCCCGTCTCCAATAATCATAATTTCGACGGTTCTTATTTTTGAGGAAGTCAAACCATGGCCAATGCTAACGTTGGCAGTTGAAACCATATTCCAGGTTCCAATGTTTATTATTTTTGTATTTAATGCAGAAACTTTGCTATCAACATAATTTTTCACAGCATCACTTCTAGCCACCTTGTTCGTTGAGCCAGTGAGGGTCTCTTCAATAAAACCCATGGATGATACCGATGTATCCGAATTCATCACCGCACCGGCGGCATCAACTTTAGCGGCACTTGTTACCTCAGCGCCCGATTCAATGCTATTGAGCTTTACTTTGTCGCTGGCAATCATAAAGCCATTAACCGAGGTAGTAACAGCCGCATGCATCGATCCACCAGCCCTGTTGCCATGCGCCGTGTCGTTGAACCTTGCTGCTGGTAACGTGCCAGCGTTTAAGTTCCCCGCATTCCGGTAATAAGAACCATGCTGTCCATCAAGTGTATCAACATCAATAATATATTTTGATGTCAAAGTGCCCCACTCAGAACCACTCCATATCTCCCACCGGTTTGAAGCGGGGCTCCAACGAATAGTGTTAACCGGCAAATTGGTTAAAGTGCCACTGGAAAACATTCTGGCACAATCATCATCGCGGCCTTTAAAATAATCAATGACGTCAGTATATATGCTGTTTATTGTAGGCAAGTTCCAATCCATAATTAGTACCCCGTTGTTGTCCAGGAAAAATCACCACTCACTCGCACGCCATCTTTGTCAAAAAGCAGCACTTTGAAGTCAGTGGGGTTAGGTGTGTCTGTAAAATCGTAAATGGCTGTAATAGGTGTGGTTGAGTTTGCGGTTACATTGATTGAGTTAACGTCAACAAATTTTCCAGCGGTGAGGTTTACTGTGGTTCCTCCAGAATCAGCCGCATTTGCTGTGCCACTACCTGATTCACTGATCAGTTTGCTATCCAGTAACACATTCAATGCAATTAATTCTTCGAGATCATTTCCACCGCTGGCAGTTATCGACAGGGTTACTTTTACATACTGAAAATCAGTCGCATAAGCCACCCAGTTATCACCAAGATCAGACCAGGCATCACCGCTAAGTTTTTTCACTTTTATATTTGGTGTAAGGGTTACAGCGCCATCGATATTATTTCTATTTACAATAATCTTGATCGATGTCGAGGCTAAAACAGTGCCGTAGTCGAATTCTTCAGCATAAGAGCCAGTGGTCAGGCTCGGCTCCAGATAGTAATCATAACCAGCGGTTAGTTGATCTTGTATTGTTGTCCAGCTGTTGCCGGTGAAATGCTCAGCCCACGTTTCTGTTGTGTTCACTGGGTAAACAAGGCTTCCCTCTTCAGTCAATAAAGCATTTGTTTTAGTTCCACTAAAAGTGGAAGCCCAGTTCACATTTAAAATAAAATCAGGTGGCTCGGCAACAACAGCCGCGATAGATTTGCTTGTGCCCTTATTGCCTGCAGAATCCTGAGCCGTTACCCAGTAGATATTTGTGCCTGAAATAATTTCAAAAAAAGCAGCAAAAGTACCATCAATGCTTTGCAGAATTTCGGCTGTTGAGTAAACAGTACCTTTTCTTATTTCAAAATTATCAACAGGCAATGTTCCCTGTGATTTTTCCCACCGCAATAAAACATTATTATCAATAACCTCTTGCTTAAGGTTTATAGTTTCAGGTGGCACCACCGACGTACTCACGCCACCCTCTGCACTCACATTGCCAAAGATATCTTTTGCTTTTACCCAGAAATCAGCATTAAGGTAGTCAACATTGTACAAAAGCGAAGTGCCATCATTCTCAGCAATAACCTCACCACTAGCCCAGTCTGTTCCACGTCTTATTTCATAAGTAGAAATAGGAAACGAGCCTTTATCAGCGCTGTAATTAATAACAACATTTTCACCTGAATAAACAACAGAAACTAAAATATTATCTGGTGCACCAACAGTTGCAAGCGCACTGGCCGGGTTGGGCGATTCGTTGCCTGTGGTATCAATGGCTATTATCCAGAAAGTTTTATCACCACTAGATAAATCACCATCATATAAATAAGTAGTGGCTCGACATCGATCAACAAAAACGCTGGTTTCCCATGTTGCCCCCTGTCTTATTTCATACTCAGACAAATCAACATCAATGGCCGGCGCCCAGGTCAGCAATATTCCCGCATCTACGGGCTCAGCTGTAAATAAATTAATATCAGCAGGAACCAGCTTTTTGCCCACAAGCAACAGGCTGGCGGTTGCTTTGCTGCTATCCCCTGCCTTTCCCTGCAAATTAAAAGCAACCACTTCCACTGTCACTGTGTTGTTTACGGGCCATTCAAATTCAAAACGACGATCGAGAGTACTGCCCATATCTTTATAGGGCGTATTTGCATCTTTCGCACGAATAAAGGCACCACCATATTCACCAGAAATATTCCAGTTAACGGTTACTTTCGAACCAAAACCCGAACCAACAATTACCAGTGATTCACTAATCGATAAATAAGAAATAGTCGGCAGGCTTTCGGCATAGGTTCCCGGTGTCACATAGGTGTAACTATTATTTTCCGAAAGATAGTAATCATCTTCCTCATCGGTGGCGGTAATTCTTACGCGATTTTGTGACAATGGAACCACATCGGTAATTTTTACCTGCTTCCCGGGTGTTGCCTGTGGCGCAAAAAACCAGAGGTAATCCATCGGCTCATTGTTGAGGTCCGCATTAGGTGATAAAGGCAAAGGCGTGGTTATTGTGATGATGTTTTGCTCACCCTCGAGATAAACAACATCATAAACATCATAGCTGCCATCCGGTAAACGAACACCTATAAAATGAGCAGTGGATGGCGTAAAAGGCACGTCCCTGTCCAGCGTCAACACCGTATCGGTGCCAGCAACTAAACGCCCGGAATAATCCCACTGGGTTAAATCATGAGAAAGAATAGCCACATCACCACGCTGCACGGCTAGCCCCTCTATATCACTTTCCCAGCTTATTTGCCTGCGTCGATAAAGCTGCTCAGCGGCTCTCAGGTTTGCCTCTTTGCCGGCCTGTTCTTTATTAGTAATGCCGAGTAGAGGAATGGTTACCGGATTTACTGGATAAGTAACACCCGGCACCACTGCACTCACCGTGTCACGCTGGTAACCTAAATCGGGGTTGATGAATTCAACAATGATTTCATCAGAAAGCTCACCAGTAATGTAATTAATTTTAAACGTGTTGCGAATAATATTGCTCATACCAAACACAGCGGTCACTGGTTTGTTCGCTTCATCGTAAATAACACCCAGCTTTCCACTTGACCAGGTAGAAGCACCCCGCCCACATTGCGCAACAGTATTGAGCATGTCATCAACATTCAACTGCATATCAAAAATGAGATTGCAGCTCAGGCCTTTGGCATCACACCATGCTCCCCATAATTTTATTTCTTCAATATCAATACGTGCATCGGGTAACCCTGCGCCCCATATTCTTCTGCCATCGGCATCAAAACCACCACGAGCCAATGCGAGAAAATGCCATGCAGGGTTGCTAGTTTCCTGAGTACTCCATGCTGAACCAGTCCACACCGAGTTCTTTGCAGAAACCATCGCATTAAACGAATCAACACTACCGTTTAATTGGCCATTTGCTTTAATAGATAACCCTAAACGCTTTTGCCCGGTATAGTCAGCCGTGTCCGGCTGAAATGATTTTAATTGCTCCCACTGTATGGCCTGAACCATACCACCATCATTTAAACCACGGGCGTCCAGAGTTTCCTCTGTCGTACAGTTAAGTCCTTCATCATCACATTGCGTTCTAGCGCCAACGATCCAGGCGTTATCCTCAAGCATCACCCGCACGTCATACTGCCCCTCAGTCACCTCTCGAACGAATCCCCTGCGCATCATTTCTTTGGTGCCATTTGTTAGCGGTAATGTTGCTCCTGCATTACTAAACGCCAACCAGGTGCCACTGCCAACCTCACGATATTCAATCGTGATATTTACCCTGGCAGAGGTTAAGCCTTCCTCCCTGCCAACGAAATAATTTAAACCCGAAATATCCACACCAATGCGCGTGGTGTTTAACGAGGTGGTTTTCTCGATGTAAGTGCCAGCATTAGCCACCAGGTCACCACCGGCAATGGTATCAATATTCCCGGGGAAGCTCTTTATTTCACCAGTCGCCCCGATCGATTCCTCAGTAGCAACCTCATCAAAAGAGGAAAGCGCAGTGTCACCTATTTTAAAATCAGTAAGCACTAAATCACTCAGGCCAAAATTAAACACCTGAATTAACACCTGATCATCACCAACGAAATGGGTAAAAGGTTTCGCGCCGTGATCCGGGTACATGCGGTGCTTGCCAAATACCAAAGGCAATGGCTCAAAGAGTCGAGCAGTGTTCGCACTACCAGATAATGAATAATTAGTGCTGGCCTGAGTGTTATCTAATTTAGGCGTTTTGATGGGAATTAATGCATTGATCAGCAACATGCCGCCGATGGCAACCATGGCTGGTCCCATAGTCCCCGCACCCATAACCGCAGCCCATCCACCAACAGCTGTGCCTTGCGAAGCCACTAACACCGCAATGGTCAAAAGTGTGCGCATCGGGTCACTGCCACCATCACCGCCACTGTGCACGGTAGCGCGTAGCGTTATTAAGTCCCCATTGCTCGGTGTAACCTCTTCCCACTGATCCGGTGATAAAAGCACATCATTCAGCGCTAGATTAAAATTGGTCACCTTCACCGGGTAAACATTATTCCGGCGCAAATAATCGGCCACCGTTTCACCTGTTTTAAACGGCTGATGAAACAACCGCCTATGAGCAGATGCGCACAAAGGGTGTGGTGAATAAACCGCCTTAGGTTGCACCACGGCTGGCAGGTTGTTTATTTCCACTGGTAGTACCCCTCAACCCTCAAACCTAAACTTTCCAGCGTAGGCACACGATGCAGCACAGTCTGCCCGGTGTTTTTCATCGCATGCAAAACCCAGAGCTGGTTATTGATAAAACAGCAAATTCCAATGTGGTTAAGCCTGCCACGCCCTACCATCAGCACCGCGTCACCTTCTTCTGGCAGTGGTACCGGCTCGGCATAGTCAGCCTGCAGGTCGGTTATTTGTTGCGAGATTCCACGTAGGCCATCTGCACGATCAGCAGGCAATTCAATATCACGGTTGAATATTTCCTTTTGCACCTTCACACACAGCTGAGCACAATCTAGCTGCTCATAAGGCAGGCCAACAAATTGAGCGGACCAGTGCGCGTAATTATTCATGATCAAAACAACCCCGGCGCCACAGAAGGACGATACTGCAAAGAAACCCCCGGTTTGTTGAGCAAATCATCAAAGCTAAGCTCACCAGTCACTTCCAGCATGGTCATGCTCAGATTGCTCAGGTCCATGGTTATTTCCCATTCAATGGTGGCCGGATCCGATCGCATTATTTGAATCATTCTGCAGGTTGCGCCCTGTCCACCATCAGAAAGCTCCAGCCATGAAACCAGCTCTTTGCCGACGTTATCCACCGCCAGCCGAGCGCGTGGCAGTTTTTGGGGCACGTCATCGGGTAAGGCTGCACGAAATGCCAGCGCCTGGTATAAGTTGCTTTCAAAAGTCACATCCTGGTTATCATTCACCACGCGCACCGGTGAGGGCAGATCTTCGTGATTGATCTCCAGTAGCAACAATGGCATTTCATCGTTGCTGACACTGTTTATTTTTTTATTGGTCTCAGGTGTGAACATTATTCATACGTCTCCAGCACAAAGGAGACGTCCCACTTGAGGGCATCTTCATTGGCATTGAATGCGCTGGCACTATAATCACCATTCTCAATGCGACCCTGCACCGTATCGCCTGTTAAAGGATTAACCCAGTCAAAATACAAAGCACCCATAGCAATGTCATCACGGCGCCACTCTTTCCAGGTAATGTATTCAGCCGAGGTGAAACGGTAAGTAACATTTCGCTTCACCAGTTCTTTACTGCGCACCTTTGCCTGCTTGGCGGGGCCGCTTTCCATTTCGGTGCGAACAACAGACGTTCCCGGGGTTTCGTTGAAACCAGAAAGCAATAATTCACCGTAGGAAGGAAAAACCGGCATTATGTGTTACTCACTGTTTTAATGGCAGAGCGAATTTTTCCATTTCGATTGATATCATCAAGCACAATGCTAATGACCTGGCCATTAATATCTGAGCTTGAACTGGCCTGCGTGGCTTCAACAGGTGCCCCTTTGTTTATGATTTCAACACGGGTACTACCGCCACCACCAGTTCCACCACCCGCAATACCAGCCTGCTGTTCTTTTGTCAAAACCAGTTCGCCTTTCTGCAAAATGGCCGGCACTTCATCTGCACGAAGACCAGGGTAACCACCAGAATGGAAGCGTTGGGCACCGGCAAATACAAAGGGATTAACTGGCCGCGTAGTGCCTGCACCTGAACCAACCACGCCTCCTGAGTGGAAAAATGAGGACATCATCTCTGACTCAAGAAACGGTGTTGTAATTGACTGCTGAATAGCAATCCGTAATAAATCATTAAGAATCGAATCAGCTAAAGAAGAAAAATCCAGCTTGCCCTGCTGGACCATATCGGCCAGCGTGTTGGTGAATTGGCTTCCCCATCCACGAATGGCTGACTCCAGCCCTGCAAAAGTTTCTTCCCCTTTGTTCTGTAAATCATCAAAACCTGCCTCAGCATCCTTAACACCACGCACCAGCACCTCCATGGCCTCAGCACTACCCACAGCACCAAATGCACCCTTTAGATAAAGATCGTTTAACCGTGCAACGGTGGCGGTCAGCTTTTCCTGCTCGGTGCGTGTTTCTTCATAAACACGCTTGCCTTCCTGCATGGCCTCATCATGGTCACGTTTGGCCTGGGTGGTGGCAACAATGGCAGAGGCCAGCTTTATTTCTTCAGGAGTGGCGCCCATTAACTGAAGCTTGTACAGCTCAATCTGGTCTTCAGTTTGACCGAAAGTATCACGCTCCTCTTTCAGTGATTTAATCAGGTTATTAATGGCTTCCTGGTTACGAGCGTCTTTCTTCATGGCCTCATCATGGTCACGTTTGGCCTGAGTGGTAGCAGCAATCGCCTTGGCCAGTTCTATTTCTTCAGGAGAGGCACCCATTAACTCCAGTTTGTAGAGAGCAATTTCTTCCTTGGTTTTTCCGAACTCATCACGTTGCTTTTTTAGGGCTTCAATCAGTTTGTCGATGTCTTTCTGGTCTTCGTTTACCTCTATTTTTTCTAGTTTTTCGCTGCCCTCCCCGCCACTATCTGTTTCTTTTATTTTTGTTTCATTAAGCTGTTTGATTTTTGAATCGAGAGTATCAATCCATTTGAGAAGAGTCTGTACTTTCTGAGATGATTTATCAAAACCATCAGAAATGGCCTGAGTGTAAGCATCACCCGCCTCTCTGCGCTGTCGGGTTATTTTATCAAGCTCATCCTCACTCAGTCGCTCAGAGATGTAATCCATGTTCGCGGCAGCACGGTTAAACGCCTCAGCAATTAACTGCGTGGTTCCCGATGCCTGATCCAATACCGACAACATCCGTGAAAAGCTGGTACTCATCTTCGTGCCAGACCTCTCAACAGAGTCTGGAATTTCTTTAAACTGCTGGTTTATATCTTCAGATTGCTTAATCAACGCATCAAACACATCCTTCGATAAAACTTCACCCTCTACAATGGCCTTCCTTAATTCACCCGGTGTTTTGCCCAGTCCTTTTGCTATACGATTTGCCAGCTCGGGCAAATTTTCCAGCAATGAATTAAATTCTTCAGCACGAAAAACACCGGCAGATAAACCCTGGCTGAACTGTAAGAGTCCAGACTGCTGAGCTGATTTTGATGCGCCAGAAATAACACCCAACTGCTCGACCAAATTAGTGAGCTTGAGCATTTCGGCATTAGTGGCCTGAAGCTCCTGAGAGGATCTGGCCAGATTTTGGAACAGTGAAACGGTGGTGCTGAACTCAACACCATTATTTTGAGTGATATCATACAGCTTGCGCTGCATTTCAACATAATCACCGGTGTCCTTTGTGGCGGTTTTAATACGCACGTTCAGCACATTGAAAGCATCAGCTTCCTTAATTAGATAAGTAGCCGATTTCACAGAGATATAGGCCAGAGCTGCTCTCGTTAGGTTCTGCAGGCCTCTATCCATAGAGTCAATACCTTCCCCTGCTCTCTTACTCTCAGTTGTTGTTTTGCTTATTTCAGACGGCAGTTTTTTCAGGTCACCCAGAGCCTGTTTAATGTCTGCGCGAACACGAATTAAAAATTCTTTGTCTGACTGGTTAGCCATTAAGCTTGTCTCAACTCCTGAATAACATCAAATGCTTTACCGCTGAAACCCAGAGCAACTGCCTCAATGTGGTCGGCTCTGGCGTGTTTTTCCCGGCGCAACGCCTGTTTGTAGAACAGGAGTATCTGCCGGCGTGTGTAGTGGTCAATATCTGTTCGACCGTGACCGTGTGCAATTAAGGTGCTGAAGACGTCTCCGTAGCTGGTGGGCTCTTCTGGTTTTTTAGAAGAGCGGTCATTCCCTTTGCTACCACCCTCCGAGTAAAAAAATCCTTGTTTACCACCCAGACAGTCGCCATTAGATTCTGCCCATCGATATCACTTAAACTTTCCAGCCATTTAATATCTTTACCCGTGCAGACTGTCATCAACTTCAACAGCGCTTCGTTATTGGCTGCAAAAATTCCAGCTATGTCTTCAAAATCCGGATCTTCATTTTTCTTAAACAGCTCAGCCAGAGCTGCAATCATCGGCTGGACCATGGCCCCATATTTCAGGCCTTGAATAAACGTTATTTCATTAACAATAATTTTTTCATCGTTAATGGTTATTTCTGCTTCAGGAAACAAAATCTCAGCTTCTCTTTCGGCTTGACCTTCGCTCATCGGCTTACCTTTTGATTGTGTTTTAAATAATGCCTGCTTTTTCCAGACGTACTTTCTGCTTGGGTGTCACTTCGATTTTTTCACCCGCCTTTTTTGGTTCCTTACCCTGGATGATATCTTCTTTCAAAGTGACTTCTACTCGCTTCACTGCTTCTGGTTTTTGTTCGCTCATGGTTGTTACCTGTAAATAAAGTTAATAAGTGACATCCTTGTCAGGCTTCCATTTGGAGGAAATTAGCTTTCCATTTTCCAGCTAAACAGCTGATCACCAGCCGGGCGTAGTGAGTCGAGCTCTACGGTACCGCCCAGCGTCATGTCGGTGACATCATCAGTGATCAGCTTCAATGCACTTGGATCGATTTTGCATTTGTAAATCTCGCACCGCGTCTGCTTGTCATTGTCGGCAACGTTCATGCCAGCAAAGACAATGTAACGCTCAAGATTATCGGGGTCGGTTTTTATCACGCTTTGTGTAGCAAAGGTGTAATCGATCAGCACTGCAGTTTCATCGGTAATCGTACCGCCAGAGATGAACTCGATCATGCCAGTATCAGCATGAACAACATAATCAGTATCCTCCACATAAGTGGGCGTGCCACCGACACCGGTCACGGTCACTGCGCTGATCTTTGCGTAGGCCATCGGTGTGAATTTATCCAGGTATGCAGTGTGAGACTCATCAACCACAGCGGTACCAGTTACAGCGGTTAAGCTGCCAGCCAGCGCCAGTGCCAGGTGAGCAGGTTTCACTGAGGCCAGTGTCATGCTCAGGCCGTACTTAACCGATTTAAGTGCGCTGACAGCAACACCTGAATTGCCGGAAACGTTTTCAATACGTTCTGAGCGCTCGATGTTAGGAGTGAGATCAACCGCGCTGGCGTCACCGATAAAGGTTAAACCGGTTGGTGCTCCGTTAGCATCACGACCACCGATAAAAACGGGGCCCTGACCGCGAAAATATTTTGATTCAAATAGTTCTGACATGACTTCTTCCTCTGTTTAAGATAATGAATTACGTGGCGGGCCTACTTTTATAGTTGCCACAAACCACCCATAGGGGTGTTCTAATTGCCGGGAGTGTTCAAAACTCTCCAGTGCAAAACTGAGCCCAGGCACATCAACACGCAGCGCTGCTTTGACTTCTTTGAAGAAAGCTAACTCCGCATCCTCAATGTCCTGGCTATTGTCGCTTTCAGCCACTTTGATATGAGCGACTAGCAATATTTTTCCGGTACCTTCTTTGGCAACCATTCCGCGCTGATTTTTATAATCAGCTTCACCAGCAGAAACGATGGTTAAAATGCCAGCCAGCAGCTCGGCATTGTCCTGGTCTGAATAATGTTTGAGTGCACGTTTTATGTGGCGCGTGGTTAACTGATCAGTGAGCAGCTGCTCCACTGATGTCAGTCTTTCTGCCATGTCATCGATGGGCTTCTGGATCATTGCAGCGCCCTCTTAATGGCTTCGTTATAACGGCGCTCGGCGCGTTCACGGTTATCTTCCAGCGCTGGCTGCATGTATGGCTGAGCCGGTGTGCCTCGATGTGCGATTGAATGTACCATAACAAAAGCGAGATCCTCCTGGTCCATGTCGGGTTTGTTTGGCTCAATATTGCGAACCATGATCCAGTCAAGAATGTTTTGAACAGGTGGCATGTTTCCACCGTCTGTGCCTTCCTCAACGGCCTGCGCATAATCAACACCAGGTGCGACTAATCCCTCATAAGCTGAAATCATCACATCATTGATCGACTGGGTAAGCGTAGAAAAAGCCTTAGGCGCATGATGCCGGGCACTGCGTGCAATCTCTTTTATATTTCGAGCAGTCGCGTGCCCCATTTCCTTTTCGAGCTTATCCGGTACCTGCAGCAAAGCGCGCATGAGGTTGTCGCTATGAATACTTAACGATAATTCATTCATGCAGCCATCCTCTCGAACAGATCCATCAGATCTTTAGCCAGTGCTGAAGGTGTGCCATTTTTCGGCATTAAACCAATGCCCTGCCCACCCATCTTGATAGGCTTGGTCACGTTGTGATGTGCAAGCTCGGTCATGGCCTGCGCAGTAGCGCGAAGCAACAACAGATCACGATCAGCCAGCTTGATGGTGGTATCTTCTGCAGCATCACCGATGGTATGAAAAGCGAAATAATAATATTTAAACTCACTGCCCAGATCAGTAATGGCCGCGGCTGATGGCGCAGGCTGTAAATAAATCTCCTCACTACTCTCACCATCAATCAACTGCATGGTGGGCGCCCTGCCCGGGTAATTACTTTGCCAGGGCTTTCTGTTATTGCGTTGCTGCAGGCCCCAAATAGGGTACTTGGGAAACAAAATATCTGCAGGCGCAGCGTAATTAGGTTGATCGGCCACCAGCACGATCGTGCCGATGCGTGTACGCCGGCGTACCCTGCCCATATCACGCGCAGCCACATCCAGGTGACGGATAAAGTCAGCATCATCAGCGGCCTTAAATTTATCCTGGGCGTCATTCAGAATGCCTTTAAGATCTGCGATTAAATCAGCTTGTGACATTGTGCCTGGCATTAATGTGCTTTCCCGTTTTTGTCGTGGTCAAAAAAATCAATCACTTTCTTTTTTTCAATATGAAAAAGGATGGAGACAATCACCAGTGTTAATACACTCAGGAGTGCAAGTATTAGATCGGCACTCATTAGCTCCATCCCATTATTTTTATAATGAAATTCATGATGAAACTGGCTGCCAGCATGCCGATAAATGCAAGCACAGAGGCCTTTGCCTGAAATGATTTGAGCTTGTCGATTGAGGTATCCCACTTGGCACCTCTTTCTTCGAGCGCTCTGAGCCTTGCTTTTGCATTACCCATAAATTCATCAACATTTCCTTCACCCATCGTTACCCTGCCTCATCCTTGCTAAGCGTTGTTGATAAGCATCCACAACATCAATCAATGCATCACATTGACCGGCGAGTTCTGCATACTGGTCAGCACACTGGATATCGGCACTGATAAGTCCGGCTTCTGTAATCTCGGAAGCGGTTTGCTTTTCTGCATCAGTGAGGGATCCACATTCAATTTCGGGCAAAAGGTTTTGACGGCGGGCGTCGAGCATGCACACAACGCCAACGGTAAGGCTGCAGCTAGAATCAATATTTTGGTTTTCCGGAACATATTTCTGCACCTCTTTCTCAACAGTTTCAGTAATCACTTCCCGCTGCTGATCATCTGCCAGCCATTGCTCGGTGATCGTGTGGCTCTCGGTGTCTATTTCATCCTGGGTCTCGATCACTTCCACGACATCATCAACCTTGTCGGCCTGCTCTTTCACCTGCGCGTCAAGACAGCCCTTGATATAACCAAGGGCAAAAGCGATCGTGATAAAAGCAACAATCCTAAACATCAGCCACTCACCAACATCAGCACCCAGTAACCCCAGATACGTTTCACATAAGTAATCGTTTCAGCCGAATAATGGCCGGTAACCTCCGGCAAGCATTTAATAATGCCAGCGTATTCGTTGACGCCTGCGCACTTTCTTTGGGCTTTGATTAAATTGCCGGCGCCGGCGTTGTAGGATGCCAGCGCAAGGGAGTATCGATCGGCATCCGTTCTGTCTGCCTTCCAGACACGTTTTAACTTTCCCATGTAATAAGCCCCCGCCAGAATGGCCGGCTCTGCCATGCGTGGGCTGAATTGTTCCAGGTTTAATTCCCGCGAAACTTCCAACCAGGTGCCGGGCATAAACTGCGCAACACCCTGCGCACCCACAGGCGTAACAGCGTCGGGTTTTAAATGGCTTTCCTGGTAATACTGCGCTTTTAACAGGCGCCAGTTATCACCCGGCAAATAGAGTGACGCGGCCTGAGCAATCTCATCATCGTACCGATCAGGAAAAGAGCTGACCGACCAACATGCAGACGCCCAGAAAACGCAGGCCATAATAAACAGCGCACGAAATCGGATCACGTTTGATCACCTCACGGATTGAAGAAAATGGAACGCCGGTGATCTTGTCGATCCAGCGCAATAAAAGCATGACGCCGGCAACGGCTATAAAAGCCATTACCAGCGTGAACATGCCGGATTGAAAAATAACCTCAGTCATTACGCCTGAGCTCTGTTTTCAATTTCAGTGTTGACCGCCTGCAGATAAGCTTCATCTTCTGGCTTTTCAGAATACAGCTCCTTACTGGCCTGCAGGTCTTCATTGCTCATATCAACCAGAGTGACAGCAAACTGCGCAAGCTCAGACTGTTCGCCTTCGCCTTTGCGCTTTGCCAGCTCATCATTCACAGCATCAAGATAGGCTGCTTTTGATTCATCACCGGCAAACTTAGAACCTTCGTCAACCAGCTCCTCATCGCTCATGCCATCAAGTGTGCTGATGAAAGTTTCAAGATCGGCTTTGCTGGTATCTGCAGCACGGCGCAAACGTTCTTCTGAAATAGCAGTAAGTAAACCAGCGCGTGGTTTTTTCGCTGCTTTTTCAGCTTCTTCCAGATCATTGATTGTTTCAATGGTGAAATCAGGCATCTGTTTTTTAATAGCGGGGATTTTGTCAGCAAGTATTTTCTCAATAATAGAAATCCCCGGCGCTTTGCTTTTGGCTTCATCTGATCCGGTAATCAGCTTGTGTCCTTTCAGGTGCAACTCATCAACCTCACGAGTTTCGCCT
>JAPHSZ010000217.1 GCA_026196545.1 Gammaproteobacteria bacterium | reverse complement strand
GCCAGTACTGATTGAAGGTAAAGCGATTCAGTTGCATCCGCTAGTCTGTACCGCGTTTAATGCTGACTTCGATGGCGACCAGATGGCGGTACACGTGCCATTGTCGATTGAGGCGCAGTTAGAAACGCGTGCCCTGATGATGTCGACCAATAACATTCTGTCACCTGCATCGGGTGAGCCGGTTATTGTGCCATCACAGGATATTATTCTTGGACTTTATTACATGACCCGTGAATCGATCAATGTGAAGGGCGAAGGTATGGTTTTCGCTGATGTTGATGAAGTTCATCGTGCCTACGATAATGGTTTTGCGCATCTACAGGCCAAAGTTAAGGCGCGCGTCAAGGAAACTTATTACGATGATGAAGGCGAACTGCAGGAGCGTAATGTCATAGTTGACACTACCGTTGGCCGTGCTCTTTTGTCTGAAATTGTCCCACCGGGTCTGCCGTTCGATGCGGTAAATCAGGTACTCGGCAAGAAAACAATTTCTAGCCTGATTAACATGTGTTATCGCCAGGTTGGTTTGAAAGATACCGTTATTTTTGCTGACCAGCTAATGTATACCGGTTTCCGTTATTCAACCAAATCGGGTGTTTCGATCTGTATTAATGACATGGTGATTCCTGATGAGAAATCCAGCATTCTTGATGTGGCTGAGAGCGAAGTAAAAGAGATCCAGGATCAATACACCTCAGGTCTGGTGACCAACGGCGAGCGTTACAATAAAGTGGTTGATATCTGGTCGCATGCAAATGAGGCCGTTGCCAAGGCGATGATGGATAAACTCAGCACAGAAGACGTTGTGGACGCTGAAGGCAATACTGTTAATCAGTTATCGTTTAATAATATTTATATGATGGCCGATTCGGGTGCTCGTGGTTCAGCGGCTCAGATTCGTCAGCTGGCAGGTATGCGTGGTCTGATGGCGAAACCGGATGGCTCGATTATTGAAACCCCGATTACAGCAAACTTCCGTGAAGGGCTGAACGTACTGCAATACTTTATTTCTACTCATGGTGCTCGTAAAGGCCTGGCAGATACGGCTTTGAAAACAGCTAACTCAGGTTACCTGACTCGTCGTCTGGTTGATGTTGCGCAGGACATGGTTGTGCTCAATCATGACTGTGGCACTGATAATGGCAGAATGATGCAGTCTATTATTGAAGGTGGTGACGTGGTCATGCCTTTGAGCGAACTGGCACTGGGTCGTGTGGTCGCTGATGATGTTATGTCTCATGATGACAATGGTGTTGTGATCCCGGCAGGAACGTTACTGGATGAGCAATGGGTTGAGCGCTTTGATGAGCTTGGCGTAGATGAAGTTAAGGTCAGGACAGTGAGCACCTGTGAAAACAGGCATGGTGTTTGTTCGATGTGTTATGGCCGTGATCTGGCCCGTGGCCATCTGGTAAATAAAGGTGAGGCTGTGGGTGTTATCGCAGCACAATCCATCGGTGAGCCAGGCACCCAGTTGACCATGCGTACGTTCCATATTGGTGGTGCCGCGAGTCGTTCTGCTGCGGCCAATAATATCTCCGTTAAAAACAACGGTAAGGTTCGTCTGCATCACATCAATGTGGTAGAAAACTCATCAGGTAATCTGGTGGCAGTATCGCGTTCTGGTGAACTGGGTATTGTTGATGAAAATAACCGTGAGCGTGAGCGCTATAAGATACCTTATGGTGCGGTGATTTCGGTCGCTGAAGACGGTGATGTTGAAGCCGGTCAGATTGTTGCTACCTGGGATCCGCATACCCATCCAATTATTACTGAAGTTGCAGGTAAGGTTAAATTAACAGATTTTTCTGATGGCGTTAGTGTGCAGAAAGAGATGGATGAAATTACCGGCCTGTCATCTTTGGTTATTATGGATCCGAAGCAACGCCCATCAGCGGGCAAGGACATGCGTCCTTTGATTACGCTGGTTGATAACAAGGGTGAGGATTTGTGTATCGCGGGCAGTGAGCAGTCAGCACGTTACTTCTTGCCAGCCGGCGCCATCGTCAATATGAAAGATGGTGATGATGTGACCATTGGTGATGTAATTGCGCGTATTCCGCAGGAGTCATCCAAGACCCGTGATATTACCGGTGGTCTGCCTCGTGTGGCCGATCTGTTTGAAGCACGTAAGCCGAAAGAGCCAGCGATCATGGCAGAGGCGTCGGGTGTAGTCAGTTTTGGTAAGGAGACCAAGGGTAAACAGCGCTTTGTGATTACCCAGGATAATAATGAAACTGTTGAGACCCTAATTCCAAAATGGCGACACATCAATGTATTCGAAGGTGAGCGTGTTGAAGTTGGTGAGGTGATCGCTGATGGTGAACTGAATCCGCATGATATCCTGCGCTGGCGTGGTCCGGATGCTCTGGCGACTTATCTGGTAAATGAAATCCAGGATGTGTATCGTCTGCAGGGCGTGAAGATTAATGATAAGCACATCGAAGTGATCATTCGTCAGATGCTGCGTAAGTGTGAAGTGATCGATGGCCATGATTCGCGCTACCTCAAAGGTGAAATTATCGAGCGTTCGAGCATCGCCGAGGAATCTGAGATTTTAGAGGCTGAAGGCAAGCGACCTGCTGAAGTTCTGCCTATCCTGCTGGGTATTACCAAGGGCTCACTGGTGACAGAATCATTTATTTCAGCGGCATCTTTCCAGGAGACCACGCGAGTGCTGACCGAGGCTGCAGTTCGAGGCAACAGTGATGCGCTGCGCGGTCTGAAAGAAAACGTGATTGTCGGTCGCCTGATTCCAGCCGGAACCGGTATGGCTTCTCATGAAGAGCGTCGACGTCGTCGCACTGCCGCCCTGGAAGAGGCTTTCCTTTCCGAAGAAGAAATGGCTGCTGAGGCGGTTACGGAAGAGGAAGTGGCCGAAGAACTATCTGTATCGAGCGAAGGTATAGAAAATCCTGCGCCCGATAATGATGAGGCAGAGCCTCAACAGGACGCATAATAGCGAGCATCTCTACCGCGAAATGTCGTTAGAGAGATTGCCTGTACATAACAAGGCGGGGTTTTAGGCTTGCATCGCTTGACAGATTTGGGCGATGGGCATAGAATTTCGCCTCCGTCGGCAGGCCCATTGGGCCTGTCGTTTATTTTGAGCTTGTAGGAATCATCCTCAAACGCCCGTCTGATAAGGGTTTTAGGTTTAAAGAAGGTATTAGATGACAACGATTAATCAATTGGTGAGAAACCCGCGTCAAAGAAAGGTCGCAAAAAGTAATGTGCCCGCGCTTGAGGCATGTCCACAACGACGTGGTGTGTGTACCCGTGTGTATACCACGACACCTAAAAAGCCTAACTCGGCAATGCGTAAAGTTGCCCGTGTGCGTTTAACCAATGGTTTTGAAGTAACCAGTTATATCGGCGGTGAAGGCCATAACCTGCAGGAACACTCGGTGGTACTGATTCGCGGTGGTCGTGTCAAGGATCTACCTGGTGTGCGTTACCACGTGGTACGCGGTAGCCTGGATACCCAGGGTGTTGATAATCGTAAGCAAGGCCGTTCTAAGTACGGTGTTAAGAAGCCCAAGAGTTAAGAATTATGCCTAGAAGAAGAGAAGTTCCCAAACGCGTTGTCCTTCCTGATCCCAAGTTCGGAAGTATTCAAATTGCAAAATTCGTCAACATGATCATGAAAAGCGGCAAGAAATCGACCGCTGAATCTATCATGTATGATGCACTGGATCGTATTACTGAAAAGGCTGATGGTGAAGCCACTGAAGTTATGGATACAGCGCTGGAAAATGTTAAGCCAATGGTTGAGGTTAAATCTCGCCGTGTTGGTGGTGCTACCTATCAGGTGCCCGTTGAAGTGCGCCCTGACCGTCGCACTGCGCTGGCCATGCGCTGGATTATCGAGGCGGCACGCAAGCGTGGTGAGAAATCCATGCAGATGAAACTGGCTGGTGAGTTAATGGATGCAGCTGAGAACCGCGGTTCTGCAGTCAAGAAGCGTGAAGATACACATCGTATGGCTGAAGCTAATAAGGCATTTGCTCACTTCCGTTGGTAGTGATTTGCTGGTTGGCTTGAGCAGTGGCGCGCACCACACCTATTGATCGTTACCGAAATATCGGCATCATGGCACACATTGATGCCGGCAAGACAACGACAACAGAGCGCGTTCTTTTTTACACCGGTATTTCGCACAAGATAGGTGAAGTACACGATGGTGCTGCAACCATGGACTGGATGGAGCAGGAGCAGGAAAGAGGTATTACGATTACTTCTGCAGCTACCACTTGTTTTTGGAGTGGTATGGAAAAGCAGTATAAAGAGCATCGTATCAATATTATTGATACCCCGGGACACGTTGATTTCACTATCGAGGTAGAACGTTCCCTTCGTGTTCTTGATGGTGCCTGTGCAGTTTTTTGTGCGGTTGGTGGTGTTGAGCCACAATCTGAAACGGTGTGGCGCCAGGCTAATAAATACGCAGTTCCGCGAATGGTCTTTGTTAATAAGATGGATCGTGTGGGCGCAGATTTTTTGCGCGTTGTTGATCAGATTAAAGATCGTTTAGGTTCAAATCCTGTGGCTATGCAAGTAGCAATAGGTTCAGAAGAAGATTTCGAAGGCGTGGTTGATCTCATAAAGATGAAGGCGATTCATTGGAGTGAGGCAAACATGGGTTCGGAATTTACTGAAAGCGAGATTCCTAAAGATTTGCTCGAGTTGTGTCAGGAAAAACGTGAGCTGATGGTTGAGGCGGCAGCAGAAGCCAATGAAACGCTGATGGATAAGTATCTGGAGCAGGGGGGGTTGGCTGCGGAAGATATTAAGCAGGGCATCAGAGAACGCACCCTGGCCAACGAAGTTGTGCCGGCCTTCTGTGGTTCTGCTTTTAAGAATAAGGGTGTGCAGGCGATGCTGGATGCGGTGATTGACTATATGCCATCACCCATCGATGTGCCGGCAATAGAAGGTATTCTTGAAGATGAGTCTGTGGCTACACGACCTTCTTCTGATGATGCGCCGTTTGCGGCTCTGGGCTTCAAGATTGCAACAGACCCGTTTGTTGGAAACCTGACGTTCTTTAGGGTTTATTCTGGCGTGCTCAAATCGGGTGACGCGGTTTACAACCCGGTCAAAGGCAAGAAGGAGCGTGTTGGACGTATCGTACAGATGCACGCCAATAGTCGTGAAGAGGTCAAGGAAGTGCGCGCGGGTGATATCGCTGCTGCCATCGGCCTCAAGGACATTACAACCGGTGATACGTTGTGTGATGTTAATAGTGTTATTACGCTTGAGCGTATGGAGTTCCCGGAGCCGGTTATCTCGGTGGCGGTTGAGCCCAGGACTCAGGCAGATCAGGAAAAGATGAGTATTGCGTTGGGTAAGCTGGCGCATGAAGATCCCTCTTTTCGTGTTCAGACGGATGAAGAGTCCGGGCAGACGATTATTTCCGGCATGGGTGAGTTGCATCTGGAAATTATCGTTGATCGCATGAAGCGTGAGTTTAGCGTTGATGCGAATGTTGGTAACCCACAGGTTGCTTATCGTGAATGTTTGCGAAAGGCGGTTGAGCAGGAAACCAAGTTTGTCCGTCAGTCTGGAGGTCGAGGTCAATATGCGCATGTCTGGTTACGTATTGAACCGCTGCAGCCGGGTGAAGGCTACGAATTTGTAAGTGAAATAGTGGGTGGTGCCATACCCAAGGAATTTATTCCTGCTGTTGATAAGGGTGTGCAGGAGCAGATGAAAAATGGTGCTCTGGCTGGTTTCCCGATTGAAGATGTCAGGGTGACCTTGTACGATGGCTCTTTTCACGATGTGGACTCTAATGAAATGGCGTTCAAGATCGCGGGTTCGATGTGTTTTAGAGAGGGTGCGCTGAAAGCGGATCCGACCATCCTTGAGCCGATGATGAAGATTGAGGTGGTCACACCTGAGGATTATATGGGCGACGTCATGGGTGATTTGAATCGCCGGCGTGGCATCGTAGGCGGTATGGAAGATGCGCCTGCTGGAAAGATTATAAGGGCAGATGTTCCATTGTCCGAGATGTTTGGATATTCGACATCTCTGCGTTCTGCGACACAGGGTCGTGCGACGTATTCGATGGAATTTAAAAAATATGCAGAAGCGCCAACTAAAATCGCTGATGCAATAGTTAATGCAAGAAGAGGCTAGCGTCGGATTTCCGGGGCTGCAATTTAAGTACGAAGGTAATTAGCAATGTCTAAAGAAAAGTTTGAAAGAACCAAGCCCCATGTAAACGTTGGCACAATTGGCCACGTAGACCATGGTAAAACAACACTGACGGCTGCTTTGACAAAAGTAATG
>JAPHSZ010000234.1 GCA_026196545.1 Gammaproteobacteria bacterium | reverse complement strand
GTCACCAATGTACATCCCGGGGCGTTTTCTTACCGCTTCCAGTCCTTTTAATACCTTAATATTCGAGGAATCGTATGTATCTTCTGTACTCATTGAATCAACCATTTATCCAGTAAGGCTGCATTATATCAGGTCTTTCAGGCAACCCTGTTCCACGTGGAACTTTTTTTTCTCACCCCAGGCCGATAAATCAATCTGCTCCACTTCGATCGCGGTCAAAAACAACTGTAGTTTCATTTTGGCCAGCACATTGAGTATTTTTTCTCTATGCAAGGAATCGAGTTCTGCCGCAAGATCATCGTACAGTAAAACACAATTTCTGCCCGTCCCTTCTGTAAATTGCTGGGCCTGCGCCAGGCGTAATAAGGCAACCAGGGTCTTTTGTTGCCCCCGTGATATCCCTGTTTGTGCAGACTGCCCATCAACTTTAATCACCAGTTCAGCCCTGTGTGGCCCAAACTGAGTAAACCCTTTCTGTCTGTCTTTATGTAATTCAGATTTTAGTAAGTGTTCCAGACTGGTTTCACTGGCCCAGCCCCGTTTATATCTAACCTCTACTTCCTGATCTTTAAAAAATTGAGCCATCAGCTCATCCAGATAAGGCTGCAAGTTGGTCAAATACTTACTTCTCAAAGTATCAATATAAGTCGCCATATCAAACAGTTCTTTATCCCATAAAGAACAGTAATCATCATTTTGTTTAGATTTTAGCGCTGCATTACGCTGTGATAAGGCCCTTTTATACCTTTGCCAGATACCAAAGAAATCATGTTCCACGTGGAACACACCCCAGTCTAAATACTGCCTTCTTTGTGACGGGCTACCAGTAATCAGCCTGTAACTATCAGGATGTATCGCTAACACGGGAAATAAAGTAGCGATATCAGCCGCTCTTTTCACCGGCTGACGATTGGCGCGAACTTCCAGTTTATTACGACTTCGCTGAATACCCAGTGGAATCTGGTTTTTAGAATCTGTTTGGATTGTTGCAACCAACTGCAACTGGCTTGATTCCCGGTTAATTAAATCGCTGATCTGATGGGTTCGAAATGATCTTAAGTGACTGAGGTAATAAATAGCTTCAAGCAGGCTGGTTTTGCCAGAAGCATTTAAACCTGTTATCAGATTAACACCATCGACCGGCTCAAAATTTAGTGTACTTAAATTTCGAAAATCCTGGATCTGTAGCTGCAATAAATGCATAACAGTCCTGTTTATGCGATAAAACTAAAGTCGCATCGGCATAATGACATATTTACAATCGGGTTGATCCGGGTAGGTTAACAGGCAACTACTGTTGGAATCTCGCAGTGTTAGCTGTGTCGTTTCAGAAGTTGATGCATTCAGCGCATCAATCATATAATTCACATTGAATCCAATTTCCAGATTATCACCCTGATAATCAACTTCAATATCAACGTCGGCCTCTTCCTGATCGGGGTTATGTGCCTGTAAACGTACCAGGTTATCTTCGAGAATCAGGCGAATACCACGATATTTTTCGTTAGAAAGGATTGATGCACGAATTAAGGCCTGTTTTAGAACTTCACGTTCAGCGGTCATGACACAGTTTCCATCGTCAGGGATAACACGATTGTAATCAGGGAAACGGCCATCGATTAATTTAGAAGTGAATCGAAGATCATCTAATTCAACACGCAGGTGGTTGTTACCCAAAATAATCTTCACTTTATCTTCACTGGTATCAAGCAGGCGAGCTAACTCAAGCACACCCTTACGCGGCAAAATAACCTGTTTGAGATCGGCTAATTCAAAATCGGTCTGTTTTTCACAATAAGCCAGTCGATGGCCATCGGTAGCAACGGCCCTCAATACATTTGAACCCACTTCTAACATTAATCCGTTCAAATAATAACGCACATCCTGCTGAGCCATGGCAAAGGCTGTTTTATCGATAATATCCTTCAAAGTCATTTGTGGAATTTCAAATTCAGAATTAGAACTAATTTCATCCAGAGAAGGAAAATCGTTAGCGGGCAGTGTTACCAGAGAAAAACGACTACGACCCGACTGAATCATTGCCTTGTCATCCTTGATGGTTATATCCATCTGAGAATCAACCGGGAGTGATTTACAGATATCTAATAACTTTCTGGCAGGAACGGTAATCTCACCTGGTTGATCTATCAGTAAATTCAGGCTGGTGACAAATTCAATTTCTAAATCCGTAGCGGTTAGTGATAAAGATTCATTTCCTGCTTTGATAAGCACATTGGATAAAGCCGGCATAGTTTGGCGTTTTTCTACTGCACCAATGATTTGCTGTAGAGAATTGAGCAAATTATCTCTTTGAATTTGAAATTTCATTTTTATGCCTTTGTTGCTTTATTAATTAATAATTCTTTTATTTATATACTAGTTGTTATTATTAGCATCCATCTATTTATTGGATAAAGCAAATAACTCTTTATTTATCAATAACATATATTAGAAAACATCCTAAATATACAGGGGGTAATGCCCTATTAAGCTGTAGACCATCTGTGGATAACTTTTAAGCCGATTTTCATCTACAATTTTTCATAGGCTTAATAACAATTTATCCACAGCTTGTTATTAATTGCTCAAAATTCGCATCATATTTGTATAATCTTCGCTTATTTTTGCGTCAGAGTCTCTAAGTTCGGCTATTTTTCTGCAACCATGGAGAATAGTCGTATGGTCACGGCCACCAAATGCTTCACCAATTTCGGGCAAACTGTGATTGGTCAGCTCTTTTGAAAGCGCCATGGCCAGTTGTCGAGGTCGCGTTATGGAACGACTTCTTCTGCTTGATAATAAATCAGAACTTCTAATTTTGTAATATTCCGCCACTGTTTTTTGAATGTTTTCGATGGTAACGGCCCTGTCCTGAAGCGCAATCAGGTCACGAAGTGCATCTTTGGCCAAATCGAGCGTGATAGGACTTTTGGTAAAATTAGCGGTCGCCATTACACGGCGAAAAGCGCCTTCCAGTTCACGTATATTTGAACGAATACGCTTGGCAATGAAAAAGGCTACTTCATTAGGAAACTCGAGACTGTATTCTTCGGCTTTCTTCTGCAAGATAGCGACCCTGGTTTCCAGTTCCGGCGGTTCAATACAAACGGGCAGTCCCCAGCCAAAACGTGAGCGAAGCCGCTCTTCCAGGCCTTCGACTTCCTTGGGATAACGGTCACAGGTCAGGATAATTTGACTGCCAGATTCGAGTAAGGCATTGAAAGTATGGAAAAATTCTTCCTGAGACCGCTCTTTACCAGCAAAAAACTGGATATCATCGATCAACAGGGCATCGAGCGAGCGATAGTGCTGTTTGAAGTCGTCGATAGCATTGTGTTGCAGTGCTTTCACCATATTGCCAACGAAACGCTCAGAGTGCAGATAGGCGATACGTGCACCGGGATTATTTTGCAGCATCATATTGCCAATGGCATGGATAAGATGGGTTTTACCCAGACCGACACCGCCATACATAAACAGCGGGTTATAGGCGTGCCCCGGGTTTTCAGCGACCTGCAAAGAGGCGGCCTTGGCCAGCTGATTGGATTTACCTTCGACAAAACTGCTAAAAGTAAAAGCCGGATTGAGATTATGCTCAATAGGGTGTTGATGGCTGCTGGTCGATTTTCTAGTTTCAAAGACGGCGGGCCTGTTTGGGCTGGTCGTGGTTGGTTCTGCAACAGCGTTACCGGCTTTGGCCTGTGAGCCTATTTCTATATTGAGAGAGACCTCAGCAGCACCGATATCGACAAGAATGGCCTGGATCTGCTGCTGAAAATGCTGCTTGACCCAGTCGAGCACAAAACGATTAGGGGCCAGCAAGGTAATGCTGTTTTCATCTTCCTTGATCTGTAGAGGCCGGATCCATGTATTCAACTGCTGGTCAGAAAGCTTCTGTTCCAGCTGTTTTAGACAGGTTGGCCAAAATATTGCACTCAAGGAAGGAGTTCTCCGTAACGAAGGCTATTTATTAACAAGAAAGAGATACGATTCTATACCTGTTAATAAGGCTTATCCACAGGCAAGCGACAATATAAAACAATGAATATCTAACTTATTGAAAAATAGTAGAATTAGGCTTTGACTAAGTGTATCCGCATCAGTAAAATGCGCGGTTCGCTGGATTACTAACAGTTTAAGGTTTAGAGCAATGAAAAGAACATTTCAGCCCAGTTGTTTAAAAAGGGCAAGAACACACGGTTTTCGCGCACGTAGTCGTACACTAGGTGGTCGTAAAGTATTAAAAGCACGTCGTGCAAAAGGTCGTCATAAACTAACCGTATAAGGTTAGCTAATTCAGGTTAGCTGTTGTGCAGCGCGCATGTTTATCAAAGCACGATAAGCTATTGAATGCAGCTGAATTTAATCGGGTTTTTGATAAATCAGTGCGTTCGAGTGACCAATATTTTACCATTCTGGCCAGCCCCAATGATCTGGAACATCCAAGACTTGGAATGGCTATCTCGAAGCGAAGAGTAAAGCTGGCGGTAGTCAGAAATCGCATAAAACGTATTATTCGAGAAAGTTTTCGGTTATCGCAGCAAAATGACAGTGCTGATTATGTTGTTATGGCAGGAAAGCTCGGTGCCAGAGGAACGAATCAGCAGTTGAGGGAATCCCTGGAAAAACATTGGGGATTATTGAAAAAAAAATGCGCCAAATCCTGATAGCTCTCGTTCGTTTCTACCAAATAGCAATAAGTCCCTATTTTGCGCCTGCATGCCGATTTACGCCCACCTGCTCTGCTTATGCGATTGAATCGATTCGTAGTCACGGTGTTTTTCGTGGCGGTTGGTTAGCCATACATCGAATTGGCCGCTGTCACCCCTGGTGCGAGGGCGGCTTCGATCCGGTGCCAGAGAAAAAAACTATAAAACATAACCCGGAAAACGGGAATTCATCGGAAACCCATTAGTGATGGAAAATCAAAGAACCCTGCTCTATTTCACCCTGTTTTTCGTTATCTATTTACTATGGGCACAGTGGCAGATTGACTACGGCCCAAAACCAGAGCCCGTTGTTGAAACAGCGAGCCAGGAGCAGCCGGTACCAATAGAAGGTAGCGTGCCGGCAGCGACAACAGTTGCGGAATCAGGTGCAGCCATGGCGCAACAGCCAGCAATCACCAGCAGCCAGACAATTAAAGTGATTACCGATGTGCTGGATATTGAAATCAATACCCGTGGTGGTGACATCCGCAAGGCAATATTGAGACAGTACGCTGTTGATGCTGAAAAACCCGAGCAGAAAGTAGAGCTTTTGACCGACAGCGAAATTAATTTTCATATCGCACAGTCAGGCCTGGTTTCAGCGAACCAGGAAACCGCGCCAACCCATAATGCCATTTATAGTGCTGAGCAGGATACCTACCGTCTGGCCGAAGGCGTCGATGAAATAAAAGTACCCCTGCACTGGGTGGCAAGTGATGGCTCAAGAGTAACAAAACTCTATACCTTCCGTAGAAATGATTACACCATCAATGTCGATCACAATGTAACCGCAGGCCAGAACGGCTGGAGCGGTAGCCAGTACATGCAGTTGATGCGCACGCGGCCATCGACCGAAGGCGAGTCGGCATTTATTCACACTTATTCCGGTGGTGTTATCTATAACGAAGAAATCAAATATGAAAAAATTGATTTTGATGACATACAGGAAGAAAACCTGAAAACAGAAACCGAAGATGGCTGGCTGGCGATGATCCAGCATTATTTTCTTACCGCCTGGATTCCAGAAAGTGAAGGCAAGAATCTTTACTTTAGCAGCTACATTGCAAAAACAGATCGCTATATATTAGGCACACGTTCCTCGGCAAAAAGACTCATGCCGAATGAGCAGGCACAGTTTAATAGCCGTTTTGTAGTGGGCCCCAAATTGCAGTACAAGCTGGGAGAGATTGAGCCCGGCCTGGAACTGACCGTAGATTATGGCGTGTTTACCATTATCGCCAAGCCGCTTTTCTGGCTGCTAAATTTGTTCCATAGCGCATTTGGTAACTGGGGCTGGGCCATTATATTTCTGACCATTACGGTTAAAGCCCTGTTCTATAAATTGTCAGAGATGAGTTATAAATCGATGGCAAAAATGCGCGTAGTTGCGCCGCGCATGAAACAGATGAAAGAACAGTATGGTTCAGATCGTCAGGCCATGAGCAAGGCGATGATGGAACTGTACAAGCGTGAAAAAATTAATCCAATGGGTGGCTGCTTCCCTATCCTGGTTCAGATACCGGTATTTATTTCCCTGTACTGGGTGCTGCTCGAAAGCGTAGAAATGCGCCATGCACCTTTTGCACTATGGCTGGATAATCTGTCAGCGATGGATCCCTATTTTGTATTGCCAGTTATAATGGGGGCATCCATGTTTGTGCAGCAGAAGTTGAATCCCGCGCCAATGGATCCAATGCAGCAGAAAATATTCCAGATCATGCCGTTTGCCTTTACCTTCATGTTTGCCTTCTTCCCATCAGGTCTGGTTCTATACTGGGTAGTCAATAATATATTGTCCATTGCCCAACAATACGTGATAACAAAACGCATCGAGAACGAAAAAAAATAGGCGAACAGCCTCTTTAGAAGAGAGGTCATCATGTCAGATAAAGACACCATAGCCGCGATTGCGACAGCACCAGGACAGGGTGGTGTCGGTATCGTTCGTGTTTCAGGCAAGAAAGCAACTGAGATCGCAGAACAGCTGACAGGGAAAAAACTTACCCCACGTTACGCACATTACACCCCCTTTCTCGATGAAAATAATGAAACCATTGATAATGGTCTCGCATTGTTTTTTGAAAACCCAAATTCCTTTACCGGCGAAGATGTGCTGGAACTGCAGGGACACGGCGGCCCGGTGATTCTGGATATTTTGCTCCAGCGCGTTTTGTCACTGGGCGCACGTCCCGCCCGAGCCGGTGAATTCAGTGAACGCGCATTTCTCAATGACAAAATAGACCTGACCCAGGCCGAAGCCATCGCCGACCTGATCGCCGCAGAAAGTCACGAAGCCGCCAGAGCGGCGGTACATTCCTTAAACGGCGAGTTTTCTGAAGAAATAGACAAACTGGTTGAACAGCTAACGCAGTTACGCATTCATATTGAAGCTGCACTAGATTTTCCCGAAGAAGAAATTGATTTTCTTGCCGACAAAGTCATAGAAAATAAACTCATCGAAGTAACAGAAAAACTACAACAAGTTAAAGCCAGCGCTAAGCAGGGCCGTTTGTTAAAAGAAGGCATGACCGTGGTTATTGCTGGAAGACCCAATGCAGGAAAATCGAGTTTGCTCAATCAACTGGCAGGACAGGATACCGCTATTGTTACCGACATACCGGGAACAACCCGTGACATCCTGCGCGAACATATTCAGATTGATGGCCTGCCGCTGCACATAATTGATACCGCCGGCCTGCGCGAAAGTGAAGATGTTGTTGAACAGGAAGGCATACGCCGTGCTATGCAGGAAATAGAAAAAGCCGACCGCCTGTTATACGTCATGGATGGTGATTCAAAAGGTGAAGAGAAAAATATTGTAGATAGTTTTTCAAAAGACCTCGGCATAACTTTTGTTCACAATAAAATAGACAAAAATAAAGCTGTGCCACAGCTGGTCGAACTAGAAAATAATACCACAGATATTTTCCTGTCAGCAAAAACCGGCGCAGGTATCGAGCTATTAAAACAGCACCTGAAAAAATGCATGGGTTACGAAAATCGCCTCGAAGGTAAATACATGGCACGACGCAGACACCTGGAAGCTATTGAACAGGCGGAGCAGAATTTGGAATTAGCTGATCTAAATTTAAAACATAAACAGGGTGAACTGGTAGCCGAAGAACTAAGCCAGGCGCAAAACCAGTTAGCTAGTATTACCGGTGAATTTAGTAGTGATGATTTGCTGGGCAGGATTTTTTCAGATTTTTGTATTGGCAAGTGAGGGGGTTCCCCATGATAAAAACTAATCAACCTTTGCTCGGATGGGCATTCAATGATGTGCTAAATGAGCTGCATCAACTTGTGTTTGAGGGCGTGCCCGATGAGTCTGAGCCGTTTGAATTAAGCCAGCTCGAGCGTGAATATATTGCTTACCTGCTTGCCTGCTATTATCAGTGTGAGCGGTGTCTGGAGTTTCATGAGCGAGCGGTGAAGGTGGCCAGGCGAAAACAGAAATTGCCAGACTGGAAGTGGCAGGATGAGCTGATAAGTGCAACACTATTTTTGCATCTTGATGGACGAAAACTTTCCGAGATTGAATGGCAGAGATGGTTGAAGACATGGACTGATTTCGCCAGGCGTATTAACTTGCACCATGCGGGTCTTGCCGGTTATCTGGCTTATGCAGTGGGTATCGCACGAAATGACAAAAGTCTGATGGAACACGCTTTTGATTCCATTAGTGATTCTATTGCGGACAATGATCGACTTAAAGGTGTGATCCGTGACATCGATGGCGTAGTTGTTTTTATGAAAGCAGCCACCTCAAAAAATAGAAGTGATCCAACCATTATTAATAATCTTCGTTCGCGGGGGATTGAGGGTGTGTGAGGGGGGGTAAAAAAGGGTAGTGACCTCTTTCTTTGGTAGTGATGATTTGCTGGGCAGGATTTTTTCGGATTTTTGTATTGGGAAGTGAGGGGTGAGTTTTTAAGCTTGTTATCTCGGTGTGATGTTCAGCCGTGATCCAGTTTTTGGTCTTTTAATGTTTACTGACTTACCATGCCAATCCATGACATCTTGTAGCGTGCTTGCAGACCTCAATTCGCCGTCCATGGCGAATTGCTGCTATCAAAGCTGGAATCTGAGGCAGGTTGTATGAGGGGGTTAAATGATGAAATACAAGACCTGACCCTGTGTTTCAAGGCGTTAATAATGTAACTATTTGATAAATATTATATTATTGTATTTTTATTGAAAATAACTAATAAATTTTTATGGAATTAATTAGTTGTTTTAATAGATTTTTAGATGGTATAGTATTAATGTGTAAGTTAGAGTTACTAAACACTGGGTTTTTGGTTAAAAATTCAGCACCATCTAAATGTACCAAATCATAAATGTCTCCAGGCTCATTTTGCGGCACCTGTCGCAGGATATTAATTATATTTTTTACAGAGGATAATTATGATGAATATTAAAAAAATCGCAATGAGTGTGATTATAAGTTTAAGTTCGGCTGTATCTGGTGTGGCGTTTGCTGCTTGCACAGATGATTACCCCGTTATAACAGTAGGATCGATTGGTGGCGGGCAGAGCTCCTCCGTGAATAATACTTTGACTACTCAGTTTAAGGGAAACATTATGACAACTGACGGCCTGACAAATCATGGTAAAAATGCTGTGACAGTTTGCCCAGGTACTGAAGTAGGTTATTTAGTTTCTAGCACCATTGGCGAGCCCACCGTTGAGGTTGTAATTAAGGACACTGGATTACGTACTGGTCCTGTTGAGACTGAGGTTGTGACTCCGCCCAAGGCTGATTGCAATACTGGAACAATTGAAGGATATATTGCTATTGGAGAAAAGCTTTCCTGTAATAATAAAAACCTCGGTGGTACTGACAAGGATATGTTTATTATAAAATCTGGTATGTAGTCTAGTTGATAAAGAAATGTTGAAAAATCACGCACCATAGGAGCGTGATTTTTTTTGGCCAGAAAAAGCTCTGACTCCAAATATCTATTGCAATACTGGAAGTGCAATATAATTGAGTATTGTGAGCTTACCCCAATAAAACGGACTAATTAATTACTGGCAAATTTCTGTTCATATTCTACAGGTGTCATGTAGTTTAAAAAAGCATGCCGGCGTTTTCTGTTATAAAAAACTTCGATGTATTCAAAAATACTCTGCCTGGCTTCAGTTCTCGTTTTGTAATCTTCGTGATAGACCAGTTCATTCTTTAGTGAACCGAAAAAACTTTCAGCGACCGCGTTATCCAGACATTCACCCTTGCGGCTCATGCTGCAACGGAGTTTGTTCTTAGTCAGTTGCCGTTGATACCCACCTGACGCATAGGTGCTACCCTGATCTGAATGCACGATAACATCGCTGACTTCACCTCGCCGCCAGATAGCCATGGTTAAGGCATCCTGCACCAGTTCGGTATTATTCCTATTGCTCATCGACCAGCCAATAACCTGCCTGGAGAACAGGTCTAATATAACGGCAAGATATAAAAAGCCTTCCCTCGTTGTTATAAACGTTGTATCGGATACCCATGCTTTATCATGTTTCTCAGTTGCAAAATTCCGCTTAAGCAAATCCGGGGCTGGCTGCATCGTATTTTTTGAGTTTGTCGTAATAACAAACTTGCGCCCATCTTTGATTTAACATCTGCCACTTTCATTAAGCGAGCTACATGGTTAACGCTGCATATTTCACCTTCAGCAATAAGATCCTTATGTATCTTGGGCGAGCCATAGATTTCATTGGACTGTTTATGAGAACACTTAATCTTTTCCGTTAACATTCTATTCTCACGGCTGCGGTTATTTTCAGGGCGATCCAGCCAGTCATAAAATCCACTGGGGGATACGTCTAATGCTTTACACAATCGTATGGTTTTATATTCTTTGCGATGTTTTCTTATGAACTGGTATTTCAGTCCAGTTCCTTCGCAAAGAATATTGCGGCCTTTTTTAGGATTTCGTTCTCCTCTTTGACGCGCTTAAGTTCTTGTTTTACAGTCGCCAATTCGCTCTGGTGTTCTTTCTTTGGCCTGCCTTTTTTAGCCGTGGGCACGTCACCTTTTTTTATCATCTGTTCTTTCCACTTATATAGCTGATTTTGTCTGATACCCAAACTCGTGGCAATCTCGCTGGCTGGGCGGTCTGATTCCTCCATCAAACGTAGCGCTTCTAGCTTAAACTCTTTACTGTACGTATTATAGGGCTTGCGTTTTGTTGTCATTGGGACATTCCTCTGAGAGACTTTTGTCTCTGGTTAAAAGTATCCGTTAAACTGGGGGAGGTTCAGCACGATGTTTAATTATAATTAAGCATCGTGTTCTTATCTCACCACCCTAACCAACACATAACCCCCCCCTAACAAAACCCTAACAAACCACCCCCAAAATCCGCGCCACAAATTAATCAGAAAAACCAAACAGGAAAGTATTAATAATGAATATTCAAAAAGTATTGCTGGTAAGCGCTATTGCTATGCCAATGAGTGCAGGCGCGGTTGAGGTAGCAGGTGAGAAACTCGAAGTTTACGGCAAAGTGCATGTCTCTATCGACAGTGTAGACAGGGATGATCCGGCGGTTAGCAATGACGGTATGAGCATTTCAAGTAACTCATCGCGTCTTGGCTTCAAGGGCAAGCTGGCAACAGAGAGTGATATTGATATTATCTGGCAGCTGGAACAGGAAGTGAGCGTTGATGATTCGAATAAAGGCAATTTTGCTGACCGTAATACATTTATTGGTCTGGCCAGTGGCAAGCACAGTATTCGTGCTGGCGTGCACGATACGCCATTTAAAAGCGTTGCTTCCAAATGGGGAATTTTTGGCGACAGCGTGGGCGAACGACGCTCTATTCTTGGTGCCAGTGCTAACAAGGGCAACCAGCTGAACGAGCGTGTTAAAAATATGCTGATGTATCAATTTGCTGACAAATCAGTCAAATTACAGGCTATGTATGCAGTTGATCCGGAAGATACAGGTGATACCGCTGGCAAGGCTGATGATACCGACTATAAAATGATGGGTCTGGGTCTGTGGTATAAACTGGGTAACCTGAAACTTTCAGCTGGCTGGGAAGACTGGGATCAGCACAGTGTGATCGAAGATGGTAGTGCTTATCGTATCGCCGCAAGCTATAAAATGGATGCGCATCAGCTGGGTCTGATCTATGAAGATATTGATTCAGATGGTCTTACAGACAATGCATTAGCCTTCAACCGTTCTGCTTACGGTGTAAACTGGAAGTGGAAATTTGCCAGCAAAACTGACTTGCGTGTTCAGTATTTAGTGGCTGATGATGCTGACGAATCAAGCGACACTGGTGCAACAAAACTGGGTTTTGGCATTTTCCACCAGCTTGATAAAAAAGCAAAAGTTTACTTCGCCTATGGCGCGACCGATAATGATGACAATGCCAAGTACCAGGCGGTTGATGGTGGCCACGGTGATGAAGTGAAAACCGTTGCTGGCGGTAGCCCAAATGCAATTTCTGCTGGCATTGAATTTAAATTCTAGGAAGCTAAAGAAGTATGTCGGATAAGAAAACGATACTGGTCGTTGAAGATGAAGAAGATCTAAGGGACATCGTCATTTATAACCTGGAACGTGAAGGTTATAAAACGATTGGGGTTGAATCCGGCGAGGAAGGGCTTGATTGTGCAATTGCACTCAGGCCCGACCTTATTATTCTTGATCTCATGCTGCCCGGCATGAATGGTATGGACGTTTGCCGTAAGCTTAAACAGGGTGATGGTTCTGAAAATCTCAAGCAGCCTGATGATATAAAAAATATCCCGATTATCATGGCATCGGCCAAAGGCGAAGAAGCTGATATTGTCAGTGGTCTCGAACTGGGCGCGGATGATTATGTCACCAAGCCTTTCAGTCCGCGGATTTTGCTGGCCAGGGTGCGCAGTGTTTTACGGCGCTCTCAACAGGACAGCAAGCAGGAGGCATCATCGCTGAATATTGATGGTATGGAAATTGATACCAGGAAATTTAAGTTAAAAATTAATGACGCCACGGTTGATTTAACCAAAAGTGAATTTGGCATTTTAAATTTCCTTGCCAGCCATCGTGGCTGGGTGTTTACCCGCTATCAAATTGTCGATGCCATCCGCGGTGAAAAGTACGTGGTTACCGAGCGTGCCATTGATGTACAGATTGCCGGGTTACGAAAAAAACTGGGCGATTACGGCGATCTTATTGAAACAGTGCGTGGTGTAGGTTATCGTTTCAGGGAATGAACGATAAAAAACAATCCCTCTGGTTACACTACGGAATTTCAGCCAGTATCGTACTGGTTACCTTATTAAGCGTCGCCTGGTACGCTACCGATCGGTTCCACGATTTCTTTATTCATCAGCAACAGGAGACGCTTGAGTCGAGGGCGATCACCGTTGATCAGGCAATTAAAACCAGAAAAACAAATAATGCCTGCCATGTTTTGCGCACTTCTGACCCTTCTTTACGCGTAACTATTGTTGATACTCTGGGCGTGGTGCTGTGTGATTCCGAGGCTGATGCCATCATGATGGAAAATCATGCAGAGCGACCGGAAATATCTCAGGCGCTGAAAGGCCAACGGGGCTCAAGTACGCGAATGAGTGAAACCCTGCAAACTTCCATGCTGTATTTGGCCATTCCGTATTTTAAAGATGAAAAAATAGTCGGCGCGATCCGAACTGCAATCCCGTTATTATCGATTGAAAACCTGCTGGATGAGCTGTATCGGCAATTTGTGATTTTGCTGATGGTCCTGTTTGCCATTATTTCCATGGTCATCATTAATATCTATCGCAAGATTAACCAGCCGCTTGATGAAATCGTAGAAGAAGCCCGTCGTTATGCCAAAGGTGATTTCAGCAATGCATTGCCCGATTATGATATCAGGGAAATTGCCGAACTGGGTGGTGCGCTCAACCAGATGGCCGAACAGCTCGACCGACTGGAAAACCTGCGCCAGGATTTTGTCGCCAATGTCTCGCACGAACTGAAAACACCTATCGCTACGATTAAGAGCTATGTTGAAACCCTGCTCGATGGTGCGCAGCACGACCCCGCCGACCTGGAGCGATTCCTTAATATAGTGCTCAAACAGAATGATCGCCTGGCCGCGATCGTCGATGACCTGCTCACCCTGTCCCGGCTGGAGAGCGCACCGGTGACCCAGATTCTGGCGCTGGCTGAAACCGATGCCTGCCAGTTGTTGCATGCCAGTGCGGAAAACTGCCAGAGCCGCGCTGAGGCAAAAAATATAACGATTAATATCAGCTGCAATGAAAACATCTTTATTCAGGTCGATCATTCCCTGATGACGCAGGCGCTGGTCAACCTCATCGATAATGCGATCAAGTACAGCAATGAAAACAAAACCATCAGTTTGTCAGTCGAGGAAATTGATAAGCAGGTTCTGCTGAGTATCAGTGATCAAGGCCCGGGAATCCCTGAACAGCATATTCCACGGCTGTTCGAGCGTTTTTACCGGGTCGATAAGTCCAGAAGCCGCCGTATCGGAGGCACCGGCCTGGGTCTGGCGATCGTCAAACATATTGTGCATATCCACGGTGGTCAGGTCGAAGTCAGCAATAATGTGACCGTGGGCTGCCGCTTTGTTATCAAACTCCCCCAATCTGACTAACTTCTCAAGCTTTGCTAACAAAAACCTAACAATTGCCCCCCATAATTTGCTCCAACATTAAAGTCCACTTGTTGGAGAGAGATTATGAAGTTATATACAAAAGAAAAGGCTATTCGTCATGGCCTGATTTCAGCACTAATTCTTACCGTTATCCCCACGATTTCGCAGGCGCGGGATCAGATTCAAATTGTGGGTTCCTCAACCGTGTATCCTTTTTCTACACTGGTGGCTGAACGTTTCGGTGGTAGCGGTAAGTTCAAAACCCCGGTGGTTGAAAGCACCGGTACCGGCGGCGGCATGAAGCTGTTCTGTCAGGGTGTTGGCGCGAGCCACCCGGATGTATCAAATGCATCACGTGCGATCAAATCATCCGAACTTGAGAACTGCCGCAAGAATGGCGTTAAAGACATTATCGAAGTCAGCTTTGGTAACGATGGCATCGCCTTTGCTAACGCTATTGATGCCAGGCCGGTTAATTTCACCCGCAAACAGCTGTGGGCAGCGATGGCCGAGCACGGTCCAAAACCGGCAAAATGGAGTGACATCGATAAGTCTTTGCCGGATACCAAAATCTCTATCCTGGTACCACCGCCAACCTCCGGCACCCGTGATGCCTGGAATGCCAAGGTCATGAAAGGCGGCTGTCCGGCGGAGCTGAAAAAGAAAGACAAGAAGGCCTGTGCGATCATGCGCGAAGACGGCCCGGTCGTTGAAGCCGGTGAAAATGACGCGCTGATTGTGCAGAAACTGGAAGCCAATCATGACTCATTCGGTATCTTTGGCTTCAGTTACCTGGAAAATAACAGCGACAAAATCCAGGCGGCGACGATTGAAGGCGTAGAAATCTCACTGGAAAGTATTCAAAGTTACGAATACCCGATTGCCCGGCCCCTGTTCTTCTATGTGAAGAAGGCCCATATCGGCGTCATCCCCGGCCTGAATGAGTACCTGCAGGCATTCGTTGAAGAAAAAGCCATTGGTGATGACGGCTATCTGATCGATGCGGGGCTGGTGCCGTTAGACGATGGCCAGCGTATCAGCCTTCGTAAAAATACAAAAGACCTAGCTGTATTAAATAAGCAATGAAGATGAATTGCTAAAAAATTATGAATAGCTTATTAACGCTGCTGATCGCAATGAGCCTGACATTTTTGTCAGGCTTTCGCGGTTGGTATCGCGCCAATTCTGAGTCGAACCTGCGTTCGCGACCGATCTATCATGGGCTTAATCATGGCCTGTGGGTGGCGCTGCCAATGCTGGCCGTCTCCTGTCTATGGCTGGTCAGTGACAGCCTGATCATAAAACCATCGGTGTTGTCAGTGCTAACCCAGAACAGCACACAACTGCTGGTTGATGCTGATTTTCGCTATCTGGAAATAACCCAGGCAGCACAGGGTTTGATCTCGGCATCATCGGAAGCAGCGCTTGATGAAGATACAAAACGGGCAGTCGCGCATTACCTGCTAACCAGACAGAACACCGATAATGGTATTTTGTTGTTGATAATTGCATCGGGCCTGCTGGGGTTTCGCAGCGTAGTCAGGCGCTTCAAGAGTAGCACCCCGGCACGTGAACAGGTAGAGCGCATCGTTAAAATCCTGCTCGCCGCCAGTTCTGGTGTAGCGGTACTGACCACCGCCGGCATCGTGCTGGCGTTGATTTTTGAGACCCTGCGATTCTTTCAGCAGGTACCGTTTACCGAGTTTCTGTTTGGCACCCACTGGAGTCCGCAGATGGCGATTCGCGCCGACCAGGTCGGCAGCTCAGGTGCTTTTGGTGCCCTGCCGTTGTTTGCCGGTACCTTAATGATTGCCCTGATCGCGATGATGGTCGCTGTGCCGGTGGGCCTGTATTCTGCAATCTATCTGGCCGAATATGCACAGCCAAAGGTACGCACCTATGCCAAACCGGCACTGGAAATTCTCGCCGGTATCCCGACCGTAGTTTACGGTTTCTTCGCCGCACTCACGGTGGCGCCGTTGATCGTTGATATCTGCCGGGCAATGGGCATGAGTGCCTCGTCAGAAAGCGCACTGGCCGCCGGCCTGGTCATGGGCGTGATGATTATCCCGTTTGTGTCTTCGCTATCAGAAGATGTGATTTCTGCGGTGCCGCAGTCACTGCGTGATGGTTCACTGGCGATGGGTGCGACCAAAGCAGAAACCATCCGCAAGGTAGTTTTGCCATCGGCCCTGCCTGGCATCGTATCGGCACTGCTGCTGGCATTTTCGCGTGCCATCGGTGAAACCATGATCGTAGTCATGGCCGCCGGTCTGGCCGCAAATATGACGGCCAATCCGTTGGAAAGTGTTACTACCATTACTGCACAGATTGTCACCACACTGGTTGGTGACCAGTCGTTTGACAGCCCGAAAACACTGTCGGCATTTGCACTGGGCCTGACGCTGTTCTTCTTCACTCTGATGCTCAATATCATCGCACTGCGCGTGGTCAGAAAATACCGGGAACAATATGCATAATCTTGATAGTACTATCCAGCAGAAAAGAGATCGCCGCCGTATGTTTGCTGATCTGCGTTTTCGCGCCTACGGCATTTTTGGCCTGCTCATCGCCGGTAGCGCCCTGCTATTCTTGCTGGTCAATATTTTCTCCACCGGTTACGATGCGTTCCGGCAAACTGTGATCACCATGGAATTTAATATCGACGCCGATGTCCTGGATGTTAGCGCGATGCCGAGCACAGAAGAACTGCAGGAAGCCAACACCCTGAAAGTGGCGAAGAACAGTTTTTATGCACTGTTCCCGGAAGTAAAAAAACGCAAGAACAAACGCAGCCTGTACAAGTTGATCAGCCTCGGTGCCGAACTTGATCTGCGCGATCATATAAGGTTACAACCAGAAAGCATTGGCAGTACGGTCACCCTGACCGTGCCGATGTCGTCGGATGTGGATCAGTACTTCAAGGCCGGCCTCAACGGTGAAGAAATCAAAAGCCGCCTGAATGAAAAACAGAAGGCCTGGCTGCAAACCCTGGTTGATAACGGACAGGTAACAACCCGGTTCAATACGGATTTCTTTACCCATGCTGATTCACGTTATCCGGAGCTGGCCGGTATAGGTGGTGCCATGGTTGGTACCATGTATACATTATTAATCTGTTTATTGATTGCCTTCCCGCTGGGTGTCGCCGCCGCAATTTATCTGGAAGAGTTTTCTCGTGATACCTTCCTGACTCGAATTATTGAAGCCAACATCAACAACCTCGCTGCCGTACCTTCGGTGATCTTCGGCCTGCTTGGCCTGGCCGTGATCCTCAATGTTTTCGGCCTGCCGCGCAGCACCCCGCTGGCCGGTGGCATCGTGCTGGCATTGATGACGCTGCCGACGATTATCATTGCCTGTCGCTCAGCGATAAAAACTGTACCGCCCAGTATTCGTGAAGCCGGCATGGCCATGGGCGCATCACCGATTCAGGTGATCTTCCATCACGTTATGCCGGCGGCGATGTCGGGCACACTCACTGGCACCATTATCGGTCTGGCGCAGGCACTGGGTGAAACCGCACCGCTGTTGATGATCGGCATGGTCGCGTTTATTGCCAACGTGCCGAGCATGCCCAATGACCCGGCGACCGCCCTGCCGGTGCAGATATATTTATGGGCAGAGAGTGCTGAACGTGGTTTTGTCGAAAAGACTGCCGCTGCGATCATGGTCATCATCGTGTTTTTGATCGCGATGAATTTACTCGCCGTGATTTTGCGTAACCGTACAAGAATATCCAACAAGTAGAGACACTTATGTATAACAACCTTGCAACCAAGCCTGAATTTAAAAGAGAGCCGAACAGTGTGCCGGTTATGCGTGCTGATAGCGTCAATGTTTTTTATGGAAAAACCCAGGCACTGCACGACGTCTCGATTGATATCCAGCAACAGAAAATTACCGCGCTGATCGGCCCATCCGGTTGCGGCAAGTCCACTTTTTTGCGCTGCCTGAATCGCATGAATGATGTCATCGATGAATGCGCCATCACCGGCCGTATCACGCTCAACAATCAGGACATCTACGCGCCCGATATCGATGTCGTCGCATTGCGCAGGAAAATCGGCATGGTGTTCCAGAAACCGAACCCGTTCCCGAAAAGCATCT
>JAPHSZ010000124.1 GCA_026196545.1 Gammaproteobacteria bacterium | reverse complement strand
TTATGCTGATCCACAGGACAACCCTGTCGCTGATCTGGTAGCCGCAGTTGAAGCTGATGACAATATTACGGTTTACCTGAATTCAACCACAACAAACATTGCAGGTGCACCGGGTCGTTTTGCTGCGGATATTTCTACTGAAAGCGGCGCAACCCAGACTAAAGAGTTTGGTGCTATCGTTCAGGCCAGTGGTTTCACGCCTTACGATGCGAACCAGTTGCCTGAATTTGCTTACGGCAAAAACAAAGATGTAGTAACACAGCTTGAGCTTGAAGCAATGGCTAAAGAAGCTAACGGTGGTGCAATCAAACGTCCATCTGATGGCAAAGAAGTTTCTAGCGTTGTGTTCGTGCAGTGTGCCGGCCAGCGTAGCAAGAAAGAGGGCCATTTAGAGCACTGTTCCGGTTACTGCTGTAGCGCAAGTATTAAACAGGCTATGTACTTCAAAGACCAGAATCCTGATGTCGATACCACTATTATGTACACCGATCTGCGTACGCCGGGTGCAGGTGGTGAAAACTTCTACCGTAGTGGTCAGAAGAAAGGCGTTATCTTCACCAAGAGCGTGGTTAACGAAGTGGTTGATGGTGCAAACCCAACCGTTAAGTTCAAGGACCTGATCCTGAACGAAGAAGCTGAAGTTGAAGCTGACCTGGTTGTGCTGGCAACGGGTATGGTGCCGAATGCGGGCCAGCCCACGCGTGCCGAGTTAACAGATCAGGACAACGAGGATATTGCAGCGGAAAAGGCTGGCGAAGAGAAAGAGATTCGCGTTGATGTCGAGTCTATCCTCAACCTTGACTACCGTCAGGGTAAAGACGTGCCGCACATGGCAAACGGCTTTGCTGATTCACACTTCATCTGTTTCCCTTATGAAACACAGCGTACCGGTATTTATACTGCCGGTCCTACTCGCCGTCCTATGGATGCCAAGCAGGCGATGGATGATGCCATGGGTGCAGCAATGCGCGCCATCGGTGAAGCGGAAAATGCCGGCCTGGGCAGAGCAGCGCATCCGCGTTCGGGTGACCTGAGCTTCCCTACTTTCCGTAAGGAAGGTTGTACCCAGTGTAAACGTTGTACTGTTGAATGTCCTTTCGGGGCGATCAATGAAGACGAAGAAGGTTACCCGGTTTATAACGAGTCACGTTGTCGCCGTTGTGGTACCTGTATGGGTGCCTGTCCGGTACGTGTTATCTCGTTTGAAAACTATTCTATCGATACTGTTGGTCAGCAGCTTAAAGCGGTTGATATTCCTGACGAGTTCGAAGAAAAACCACGTATTCTTATTCTGGCCTGTGAAAACGATGCCTATCCTGCACTGGATATGGCCGCACAGAACAGACTGGAATACAGTGCCTTCACCCGTATCATTCCGGTTCGTTGCCTGGGTTCAACCAGCCTGAGCTGGATTACTGACTCGATGAACAGTGGCTTTGATGGTGTCATCCTAATGGGTTGCCCAAGCGGTGATAACTATCAATGTCACTTTGTTAAAGGTTCTGGTACTGCTCAGGAGCGTATGGGTAAAGTTGGTGATACGCTGGAGTCGCTGAGTCTTGAGAAAGAACGTGTACAGACTTTTGAAATATCGATTACTGATATTCATAAAGTTCCGCAAATTATTAACGATATGGCTGAGACGATCGAACAGATCGGCATGAGCCCATTCAAGTTCTAAGGGAGCCAATACTATGAGTTCAATGGTTGAAAAATACCGTAATAACTTCCTGAAAGAAGTTGAGGCCAATGTTGAAGAAGGCGAATGGGTGAAAATGTGCATGCAGTGTGGTGTATGTGCTGGCTCATGTCCTCTGGGTAAACACTGGGCTCATCCTCCACAGGAAATCTTCATGATGATTCGCGCCGGTAAGCGTGAAGAAGTTCTGTCATCCGATTCAATGTGGATGTGTACCTCATGCTACAACTGCATCGTGCGTTGTCCACGTGAACTGCCTATTACACACATCATGCACGGCCTGGCGACTTATGCAAAACGCCTTGGCCTGGTGCCCAAGAAGCAACCTACTGCATGGTTCTCTCAGGTTTTCTGGGACAACATGATGAAAAAAGGCCGTGTTAATGAGCTGAAGCTGGGCCTGTCGCTGTATTTTAAAGATGGCTTTGTTTCAGGCATCAAAGAATCACTAAAACACCAGAAGCTGGGCATGAATATGATGAAAGCCAAGCGCATGAGCATTGCTGAATTATTCGGCGGTCATGGCATTGATAAAGTGAGTGATTTACAGAAAATTATTAAGAAAGCCGAAGAGATCGAGAACGCTCGTATCGAAAGCTACGGTAAATAAAAAGGTACATTACAATGGCTAAATACGAATATTCATTCTACCCAGGCTGTTCTTCACAGAAGGGCGCATCATCATCTAACCTTGCGCGTTCGGTTGATACCATGTGTGAAGAACTTGATATAAAACTGAACACGATTCCAGACTGGAACTGCTGTTCTGCATCGATCGGTTATGGTGGCGGTGGTGTCCTGCCTCGCCTGACTTTGTCAGCACGCAATATCGCGCTGTCTGAACAGCACAATACCAATCAGGACATCGTTGCTACCTGTGCCGCCTGCTGGTTGGCGACCAAAGAAGCGCAGGAACGCCTTGCTGATGATTCTGGCCTGATGGCAGATACCAATACCGCACTGGCCGAAGCGGGTCTTAAACTGGAAAACAAAACCAATATCCGTCACATGGTTGAAGTGCTGATCGAAGACATCGGTTACGACAAAATTGGCGAAGGTGTTAAAAAACCTTTAGAAGGTTTGAAAGTTGCCGGTTACGTTGGCTGCCAGACCAACCGTCCTTTCGGTATCGACGGTGAGTCATTCGAAAACCCAATGTACCTGGACAAACTGGTTGATACCCTGGGTGGTGAATCAATCAAGACCTACGAGAAAAAAGTACAGTGTTGTGGTGGTGCATTAGCATTCTCTGAGCCTGTTAAATCTCAGGAAATGATCCACGGTATCATCGAATCTGCTTATGACAATGGTGCAGACGTAATTGCAACACCTTGCCCGCTGTGTCAGGCTAACGTTGAAATCTATCAGGACGAAATCAACGCTAAATATGGTAGCAAGTTCAACATGCCGGTTGTTTATTACAGCCAGTTGATCGACGTTGCCTACGGTCGTAATGCGACAGATTCATCGCTTGATGGTCAGGTTATCAAGGCCAAAAAGCTGGAAGAAATTGCTGGAAAATAATAATAGCTATAACTAGCAGTGTTGAAACTAAGGCCCGGTTTATCCGGGCTTTTTTTTGGATGAAAAAAAGCAGGGTAGGTTAAAAGTTATTTTAGCCTTAATGTTTTGTGGGATTGAGGTAACACGATAAACCGCTTTTTACCCCAAAATCACGGAACTCAAACACCAGCCCCATGTTCAATATATACTTAGCCAGACAAAAAACAACCAACTTCCACCCTGGATTGACCGGATGATAAAAAGAAATAAAAAAGAATATATAGCGCCCTGGGAAAAGGCCTTTGACCTGGTTTTAAGCCCGTTAGAAGAGTTTATTCATCGCCAGACTACCAGTGGTATTCTGCTGATGATATGTGCCATTGCGGCGCTCATTATTGCCAACAGTCCGTGGCATGATGGCTATCATCATTTTCTGGAACTGAAATTCACTATTGGTATGGAAGGCTTTCAGTTATCGCAGTCACTGCATCACTGGATTAATGATGGTTTGATGGCGCTGTTTTTTTTCGTGGTTGGTCTGGAACTGAAACGTGAAATTCTGGTGGGCGAGCTGGCTGACCCGAAACTGGCGATATTGCCGATTGTTGCGGCTGTCGGCGGCATGCTGGTGCCTGTGCTGATTTATATCAGCATCAACCCCGAAGGTCATGCGCTGCAGGGCTGGGGCGTGCCGATGGCGACCGATATTGCCTTCGCGTTGGGTGCGTTGGTGCTACTGGGCAGTCGGGTGCCGAAAAAACTACTAACCTTTCTGGTGGCGCTGGCGATTGTCGATGACCTGGGCGCGGTTCTGGTTATCGCGCTGTTTTATACCGAAACCCTCAATTTACCTGCCCTGAGTTTTGCTGCTGTCTTGCTGTTATTGCTGATCGTATTGAATCTTGGCGGTATACGTCGGCCACTACCTTACATGATTATTGGTGCGGTGCTCTGGATTGCGATGTTACAGAGTGGTGTTCACGCGACACTGGCAGGTATCTTTTTGGCCTTCACCATTCCGATGCGGCCTAAATATGATGCTGAGAGTTTTTTGACCCATATCAGTGACATGGTGGTGCACATTAAACGTGCCTTCCAGCATGAAAATAATATTGTGAAAAATGTTGAGCTACGCAGCCGGGTACAGGCACTGGAGGAGGGTGTGCACCTGGTACAGGCACCTGCCCAGGTGCTGGAACATAAAATGCACCTGCCGACGGCATATATAGTCATCCCAATTTTTGCATTGGCGAATGCGGGGATTCCTATTGACCTGTCTTCCTTAAGTACCATCGTTACCCACCCGGTTTCGATGGGCATTGCCGCTGGGCTGGTATTTGGAAAACTGATTGGCATTGCCGGATTTTCCTGGCTGGCGGTGAAACTTGGTCTGACCCGACTTCCTCAAGGTTTGAATTTCAAACACATTGTCGGGGTTGCGCTGATGGGCGGCATAGGGTTTACCATGTCGATATTCATCGCCGAACTTGGGTTTGTGCATCATGCGCAAGATCTATTGATGGCGAAAACCGGGATTCTTTTTGCCTCGCTGCTGGCTGGTGTTTCCGGGTTTATCTGGTTGTACCTGACCGCTGAGAAAAGTCCGGGATAGTCGCTTTGAATTAATCGATGATTACCTGCAGGGATAGCTAGTTTGGCAATATTGCATGGCCAGGCTGTCCATGGTCAGGGCGACTAATATGTGGATCAACACGCCGCCCCAGATCATTCTGGTGCGCATCGCCAGTGTGCCGAGGATGATTGCTGCAACAATTGCACCCAGTACTTCAGGCAGGGGTTTTCCAATGTGTACCAGCGTGTATGGCACCATCATGATGAAAATCGCCCTGTGACCAAAGTAATCGCCAAGTCCTTTTAACATTACTCCCCGGAAGATAAATTCTACGGCGACAAAGTGCAGGGCGTAGAGCAGTTCCCAGGTGATAAAATCGAAGGTTGAACGATGTGCGAATATATAAAAAGGATAGGTTTGGGTAAATGAGCTGGATTTTGAGGCCAGCCATAGTCCAGGCAAAATACACAGATAGAACAGCAGATACAGCGGCAGCTTGCTGGTAAATCCCCTGATTGTCAGAAAGTAGTCGAGGAGGTTTTGTTTAAGAACAAACCTGATGGCGAGGATGGGTAAAACAATATAGCTGAACAGGATTACACTAATCCAGATAGTGAGTTTTTTCAGTGCAGCATAATCATCTGCTGCTGAAAATTCGGCAGGAAAAAATTGCTGGTAATAATTGGTAACAATAATTGCGAGGGTAACGACCAATAATATTGAGATGATAGTTTTGTCTGAGTCTTTTTTTTGTATCTCAAGATCAGCGTCTATTTGTTGCCAATGTTGCCGTAAGTTAAAAAATTGTTTTATTTTATTATTGGTAATCTCGCTCATAGCTGCGCATGTTACGAACTATGATTTGAACGGGCAAGTATTATAGGCACTTATTGTAGTGGCCAAAAAAGAAGCCCGGATAAACCGGGCTTTGTAGTACAGCTTGGTTGAGGAGTTATTCTTATTTAATATAGTCTGTTACTCAGTATTTCCTTCTGCACCTGCTTCCTCGGCTGGATCATAGCCTTCCGGCAAACTGTGTGCGATACCCTTGTGGCAATTGATACAGGTCTTGCTTGGTTTCTTGCCATCCTCTATTTCCCAGATGTGCGGATCATGTCGCTCTGCACTGCGAGATTCCTGTTTATCCAGATCCATAGAAGTGAAATCATGGCAGTTGCGGCATTCACGGGAGTTAGTACTCTCCATCGCTTCCCAGACATTTTTTGCCAGCTCCAGACGCTTGGCTTCAAATTTTTCTGGTGTATCAATGGCTCCGGTGATGAAGTGATGATATAACTCATTACTTGCCTTGATCTTGCGGACAACCTTGTGAATCCACTCTTTGGGAACATGGCAATCCGGGCAGGTTGCACGCACACCGGTACGGTTGCTGTAGTGAATAGTTTCCTTGTACTCCTGATAAACATTTTCTTCCATTTCATGACATGAAATGCAGAATGTTTCATTGTTTGTCATTTCCATCGACCAGTTAAAACCACCCCAGAACATAATACCGAGAACCATACCTGCCAACAGGACTGTTAACGTCCTACGCTGTAATCCGAACATAATAAGACCACCATTTTTTAGTTAATTATTATTAAAGAGTTATTTACCAGGAACATACTTGGTGCCAACAAAGTTGTTTCCAACCAGAGGCTTTGCACTATTCTGAGGTGCATGACACTGGTTGCAGAAGTAACGACGGCTTGATACTTTTTTCAGTTCTTTACCATCACGACTCATAAAGTGGCTCTTGCCTACCATAGGTGCCTTTTCTTTTTTGTATGTGGCCTTGCTGTGGCATTTCATACAGGTATTTGTCTTCAGGGTAATCTTGTCTTTGTCGATCTTGTGTGGAATCATGGGTGGCTGCTGTTTATAAGAACGCCCAAAGCCGTCCTTCTGGGTAGTCTGTTTAGACTTGATGGCCTTGTTTGCCCCGGCATTCAGGTCATGATCACCTCGCAGGGAGCTGATACTTTCTGCGCTAATAGCGGGGCTCGCGGTCAACATCATACCGAAAGTAGTTATTGCAATGATGAGAATTTTCTTCATGTTTTTCTCCGTTTCTTTTTTTACTGGATGATTAATGAGCCCGGGCATGTGAATCGCTGTTATGCTCAACATCATTCCCGGAATTTTTTGTCGTATTATTAAATCGATTGCCGTAACTGAAAACATCAGGTGCACATACATCAATACAGCGACCGCAATTGGTACACTGGTTTGAAAGGATGACTGGGCCGATACCTTTTGTGCCGCCTTTGAGTGCCGGTTTGATAACCTGAGGCTCGGGACAGACTGCAAAACAGTCCATGCAGTCATCACAGGCGTTACGGTTGGCTGCAGTTACTCTCAATGGTGCCCGGTAACTCAGCAGGCTATAGAAAGCGCCCACCGGGCATAGATGCCCACACCAGCCGTTTCTTGATATCAGCAGGTCGAACAGGAATATACCCACGATTAAAACCCAGGTCATTCCCAGGCCGTAGACAATACCGCGAAACATCATGGATACCGGATTGAACAGCTCCCAGACGATGCTTCCTGTCACTACTGGCAAAATCAGTGTTAATGCCAGCACCCAGTATCGGGTGGAGCGTGACATATGTGAAGCACCCCGGATACTCAGTTTCTGGCGTAACCAGGCGGCCGCATCGGTCACCATATTTACCGGGCAGACCCAGGAGCAATACACCCGGCCACCGACCAGCGAGTAAAATGCCAGCACAACGAATACGCCTATAATGGCCTGGTTTTCAGGCGTCACGCCTGAAATCAAGGCCTGCAGCAATATGTGTGGATCGGTTAATGGCAATGTATCCAGAGTGAGGCTAAAGGCAAGATTGCCTCTCGCAATCCAGATCCCGAACAAGGGTCCTGTCAGGAATACGGCCAGTATTGTTAGCTGACTCAGGCGGCGCAGGATCAACCACTGATGGGCTTTAAACCAGCCTTTGGTGGTAATAGCTTTAGCTCCGATAATGTCTGGTTTTGCCGCCATCATTTCTCTGACCTTTTATTTAGCGTATCCAGCGGGTTTGAAGAAAATGGGGTTTTCTTCTGTTGCTGTTGCTCAATAATCAGGCCTTCACCCTGTAGGTCATAACGCACACCTTCAGGCAGGTTGTACTGGTGTTCTGTATCGGGTGTTACCAATGATTTGCCTGCTTTTGCTTTTTCCTGCCAGCCCTATGAGCTGGTGCTGATGGATTGGAAGATGCCCGGCATGGACGG
>JAPHSZ010000068.1 GCA_026196545.1 Gammaproteobacteria bacterium | reverse complement strand
TAAAGGGTGCAGTACCTTGCAGGCTTATACTCTGCCCCGGTTGCAACATGTCATAATACAAATTCTCGCCATTAGCATCATCCACTTCCGCCCATGAGACCTCAACCGCAGTCAGTCCCAGCACATCATCGCCTTCGACAGATAGCTGATTGACCACCCTCTGCTCTACAACTGGTTCTTCAGTCGCCTGCTTTTGTTCATCCTCAACAATACCAGCTGTAGCCTCTACGACTTCAACATCTTTTTTAACAACAACTTCTTCGGCTTCTGCCTGATCAACTTCAATCTGCGTTTCTGATTCCGATGAAAACTCATGCTCAACTCCAGCCTGATCATCTGATACAACTTCAGGCAGGGATAATGACGCATGATTCTCAAGCTCAGCCTCATCATTCTGCAATGCATTTTTATAATAACTAAATGAAGCATAAATCGCGGCAACAACGGTAACCAGCAACAACATGACCGTGATCATTTTTATAAAAAACGTATCGCTACTCGCCTCATCTGGCAGCATTGACCGCGGCTGCAGGTAAGACTCCTGCTGATGAGGAACATCACGCGCATAGTCCTCCAGAACCTGGGATTCAGAAGCACCCAGGTATTTGGCGTAAGCCCTTAAATAACCCTGGACAAAGGCAGGTTGCGGTAATTGTTCAACATCTGAGCGCTCAATCGCGTCAATCACCTGCTCTGAAAGATGCGTAGCCCCGGCAACATCTGCAACCGTAAGGTTTTGTTTTTTTCGTTCAATAAATAATGACTCTCCAAAAGAAAGCACATATTTTTCATCGTCAGGTTTTTCAGTTCTGTTTGATTCGGTCACGACGTCCCAACTCCCCTACCAGACCTGCCTGCTCAGAATCAGGAAATTCATCCAGCAGCTGTCTTGCATACTTAAGATAATGTTCTGTTGCGCCTAATGCTCTTTCAGCCTGAACCTGCAACCACAAGCTTTCAGCTGATGGCTTATTGACAGCGTGGTAACGTTGTACATAAGCACGAGCCATCATATACTTTTTTGTCTTTATAGATAGCTCAGCCATAGAAATCAAGGCACCCGATAATTCAGGTTGCATCACCAACGCCTTACGCAGCAGTTTTTCAGCCAATCCATATTTTTCCACCTGCAACAAACAGGTACCTGCATTAGAGTAGGCCAGGTATGGCGTTTTATAAAATGGATTACCATAAGCTTCTTTAAATTGCTCCATAGCATCATCAATACGCCCTACTCGACACAGATAAGTACCATAACCATTTCGAAGCCCAGGATCATTACTCTTTATATCTAAAGCGTCTAAATAATATTTTTCAGCTTCCTCCATTTTATTTATCTGCATCAGCAAAAAAGCCATAGTGGTATAAGCAACAATATTATTTGGGTCCTGCTCAATAGCCCTGAGTAATTTATCTTGTGAGACTTCATAGTTACCTCGCTTAAAATAACCAATACCTAACTGAACATTGGTCATTGATGCCTGTTTCTGGTCTATCTCAGAGTCTCTCTCATGATCTTTTTTTGTATTAGTTCCTCCACTACACCCCATTAAAACAAAAGCAATAATAAGAACCAATAATTCTAACTTTTTATTCATAAATTCATCCCAAACCTGGGCTCCTCAAAACGGCGATCACGGCGACTCCTGTCTTCAACCTTGCCCACCAGCTGACCGCAGGCAGCATCAATATCATCACCGCGCGTGCGACGTATAACGGTTGTCATTCCTGACGCCATTAAAATCTCACTAAATTTATTAACCCGTTTTGCTGATGACGTTTTATAGCCCGAGCCTTCAAATGGATTAAAGGGAATCAGGTTCATCAAAACTGGAACTCCTTTTAATAACCTGATCAGCTCCCTGGCATGCTGATCGGTATCATTAACACCATCAAGCATGACATATTCAAATGTAATTCTAGTACGGGTATTCTGTTTTTCAATAAAGCGATGGCAAGCAGGAATCAATTCTTCCAGCGGGTATTTTTTATTAATCGGCACCAGCTCATCGCGCAATTTATTATTAGTTGCGTGCAATGAAACCGCCAGACGCGAATCGAGCACATCACCCAGCCTGTCCATAGCTGGTACCACACCTGCGGTACTCACGGTCACCCGACGCTTACTCAGGCCATAAGCAAAATCATCCATCATGATGTGCACCGCTGTAACCACATTATCAAAATTCAACAAGGGTTCTCCCATGCCCATCAAAACGACATTGGTGACTTTACGTCCCGGTTTTTTTTCTTCATCGACCAGACGTGTTGCCAGCCAGACCTGTGAAATAATTTCAGCCGAACTCAAATTACGATTGAAGCCACGGCGACCGGTTGAGCAAAAACTGCAATCCAGTGCACAGCCCACCTGTGATGAAACACATAAGGTGCCGCGATCAGTTTCCGGGATATAAACAGTTTCGACCTGATTACCATCCTCGAGTTTTAATACCCACTTGCGAGTACCATCATCTGACAATTCATCAAGCACCACTTCCGGTGCTTTAATCTCAGCCACAACTTCAAGCTGATCGCGGAGCGACTTTGAAATATTGTTCATCTGCTGAAAATCAGCCACATCCTGCTGGTGAATCCATTTCATGACCTGACTGGCGCGAAATGACTTTTCTCCGAGCGAACCAAAAAAGGCCATTAGACCTTCACGATCCAGACCCAGCAAATTAGTTTTTTCTGCTGTCACAGGGATATTAACTTCACTCACCATTTCAATCATTCGATAACATCGAGGGGGTAACTTAACTTTTTGATTTAAAATCAATAAACCCGCGATTGTACGCGGGTTTAGGGTGTTTATAAAGCTTTGAAATGGCCTGAAATCAGCTTTTTTCCTCAATCCAGGCCATCTGGATGGCTTCAAGGATACGCTCACCCGAATGATCGGGATGATCATCAAAATCATCGAGCTGGCAAACCCAGTCGCGTAGATCTACAAAATTGATATGCATTGGATCAACATCCGGATATTTTTCATCCAGTTCTATAGCAATATCCAGCGAATCAGTCCACTTAAGAGCCATACACACACCTCATAAACCCAAGATTTTTAAAGAAAAATCAATAATAACGTTGTTTTAAAAAAATTTACAATACTCAGGCAAGGGTTTACTCAATCGTTGGCAGCTCACTGATAAAACCCTTGATCCGCAACAAATCACCATCCAGCGCGGGTTGCCCATGCCACCACTGGTAATCGGGTGACTGATGGCCAGCCCCCAGAGCCACATTAAGCAGGTGTTGCTGCATTTTCAGCCTTTGCTGCTTTACCGGTGCCAACTGTTGCTCGCTGAATTTAGCCTCTGCCTGTTTGATCAAATTATCCGCTTCACGAACCTTTTTACGCGCTATCTCCAGCATGGCCTCGCCATTTTCCAGCAATCGGCTGATGTAACGTGATGAATGACAATCCTGACATACCGCCCTCATCTTGTCCTGAACCGACTCAGATTTCAGCATAATATCATGACGCACACTGATACTGACATCATGCTCACCCGCATGCATATGACAATAGGCACAGCCTGGCACCCGGTAATTAGCCATTGACAGTGGTTTGCTCCAGCCCTGCTGACCGACCTGAATTTTCATCAGGACACCGTGCTTGGAAGTTGAGTAACTGTGCACCACCGGACCTTTTGCACCCCTATGGCATTCAATACATGCCTGATCCTGACGTGCCCTGGCCGCCACACTTTCATGCTCTGTTCCATGGCAGGCCACACAATCAATAACCGGTTCAGAACTAGCATGAGCGCTGTTTCGCCAGCCCCCTATCAGATCACCATCTGTTTTCTCATGGCATTGAAGGCATTGCTCATTATTAAAAATACCTAACACCAAATTATCAGTACTCACTGCATGACCACTGAAAGCCATCACTATAAAACAGAAAAAGAGCACTCGATTAATCATCAGTTGTGTTCCCGATTGTATTCAGTGTATTCACCTTCAAGCCAGATATTTCCCTGTGCATCTTTATCTAACTTTTGTTCACCCGCGCTACGCAAACGCTCGGCAGTTTGCTTTATGCTATCAAGACTGGCATCCATCTCTGCCTGACCTTGTTCAACAAAAGAAGCATCACCATGTGCAGCACCTTTGTACGATTTAAGATTATCGAAATACCACATCTCAAAATAATCCCGCTCTATGGGAGAGACATTGTAAAAAGCGGAAGCCTGGCCTTCAAAAAAACCGATATGTTGATATTGCAAGAAAGTATCGGGTGAATCCATCGGGTACGGTGGACGCTGTTTTGCTGAAGGCTGTATCAGCTCATCCGAGCGCAAACTCTTGAGTACAGATTCAGCCTCGTACAATTTGGCCCACGACTGTTTTCGCTCCACATCCAGTTGCCTTAACTGCCCGGCCGACCAGTCTTTTTCATGACAGTCACCGCATAGCTTCACCCACTGCTCACGCCTTACCTGATTACCCGAAGTCAGTGGGTTGACCTGCTTAAGGCCAAACTTCCAGATCGCCTTGTCAGCCACCTGCTGTTTGCCATTGTCCATATGACAATAGGCACAGGTTGGTGCCGGGTAATTACCCTTGCTCAAGGGTTTTGACCAGTCCCAGTTCTCACCTTCGGTCAGATAAAGCTGGCCGTGTTTGGAATGAAAATAGGTTTCATCATCGGGGTGCGGCGGCCCACTGTGGCAGGTAATGCAGGCTTCAGGTCGCCGTGCTTCGGCCGCACTAAAAACATGCCGGGTATGACAGGAATCACATTTACTTGCCACCGAGTGGCACTGCAAACAGGCGCTTACTTCAGCCTTGGGTTTATCGGCAAAATGTTTTGCATCCATGGCCCGCTCCATTGCCAGTGAATGGCCAGGAAAACCATAACGTTTTTCATCGACAAACTGATCATGCTGAACACCGTGGCAGGCACCGCAAACATCGGGCGTGGGCAAATGCAGGTCTTCATGATTATTGCCATGACAATCTGAACAATAAACCACAGCCTGGTTATTGGCCGGTTTTGAATGACCACTTTTTCGCCAGTCATTAACAATACCAGGAGAAACAGCTGCATGACATTCAACACACTGTTCACCGCTGAATTCACCCTTAACAGATTCAACCGACTTATAAAAATCATCTGGATTCCAGTAAGCAAAAATAGCTTCAGGCACCCAGTCGCGCGAATAGAGTCCAGCACCCTCACCCGACTTGCTCCAGTTGACATAATAAAAACCCGACGGTACTGCAATTACTGCAACCAGAAGCGTCAACCAGACATAAGGGGTTCGCATGATTTTATCCCTCACACCCCTGCCTTTTGTGACTACCCCACCAGCGCAGCAAACCAACAAAGACTAAAATGAAAAATGGCGCCAGTGCCAGCCAGCTACCAAATTTAAATGAGTTATTAAAATCACCGGCGTCAGCATTAGGTTTAACCTGATCTACCGCCGCCTTTCCTGCTGTTACAGAACTACTATTTTCCTGTAGATAAAGCTGTATCTGCATCATGACCGCTGATGGAGGGGATGCATATTTCATCACTTCCATATTGCGCTGCATTCTTTTTAACAAACTCGATTTGTCGAGATGATTGTATTGCGACATATCGGGCAGCGCATGGCAATCGCCGCAATAGTTTTCAAATGCATTATAGCCAACGCCCTGAGGTGCTATTTTTAAAGGCTTTAGTGCATACAGAATTAAATAGTCGCGCAGTTGTTCGCGTTCAACAAAAGACGGCGTCTTTACATTTCCCAACAGGCCACCAAACCTGTCAGCCATATCCATCAATACAAACATACGATCCAGCACGTCCGGCCATTCTTCAGCGGTGTGTCGTCCGGGGCCGGGCAAGGCATGACACTGAGTACAGTACGCCTCCATCAGTGCCGCCCCCTGACTACCCGCTTCGGGCAGTAAATCAGGCGATAGACCCGGCGGCATCACTTCGGGATATAGCGCGCACATATCCATACCGGCATAACTGTGGCTGGCAAATACCGATGGACAGTTCAGAATAAAAATCAGTAACAATATTTTATATAAAACTTTCATTATGCTGATTCAGGATAAACGGCTCGAATGATTTTTTCGTGAGGACGGAATCTTTTTAGAATGCCTTCTGCTGCACTACGACCAGAAGCTACAGCCGTAACCACCAGATCAGGGCCATTAGTATTATCTCCGCCAGCATAAAATTTTGAGTTTGAAGTTCGACCATTGTCATCGATAATAATGACGCCCTGTCGATCAGTTTTAATATTCAGTTGTTCCATCCATGACTGTGGTTTGTTCACCTGTCCCACCGCAAAAATAACAAGATCACAGTCAATAGTTTCCTGCCCACTGACTACTTTATCGAAACGCACACCGGTCACACAATCATTACCAATAACTTCTACCGGTGCATATTCCAGACGCAGGCGCACACCTTCTTCCCAGGCAGCCTGTTTTTCTTTGGGCGTTGCCCGCATTGCCTGCTCATTACCACGATAAGCGATGGTGACTTGTTCAGCATTCTGGCGAAGTGCAGAACGAGCACAATCAATGGCACTATCACCACCACCAATCACCAGCACATGCTTGCCTGTCAGAGCATTGACATCTTTAGTTGTATTCACCTGCTGCAAATAACTCAGCGCATCTGTCACGCCTTTCAGGTGCTGGCCAGGCAGTTTTAAATCACGTGATGTCTGCGCACCCGTTGCCAGGAAAATTGCATCATAACTAGCTATCAATTTCTGCAGCCTGCTTTCATTCATATCAACACCCAGCTGAAATTTTACGCCCTGCTGCTCCAGCATTTTGTGGCGACGTGTTAATGTGGCTTTATCCAGCTTGAACGGTGGCACACCCGTTGCCATCAAGCCACCCACTTGCTCATTACGGTCAAACACCGTAACTTCACAACCTGCTTTGTTGAGCTCATCAGCACAGGCAAGTCCCGCCGGGCCTGCGCCTACAACGGCAATGCATTTAGCATTATTTTTAATTTTATATAAGAGCTGCCACTGATTATCCAGTGCTTCGTTGACCAGATAGCGTTCAATAGCACCAATCGTTACTGCACCACCCGGTTCATTGGCTTTGGTACAACTGCCTTCACACAAACGATGCTGTGGACATAAAGTGCCACAAATTTCCGGCATGTTACTGGTGGTATGCGCAATCTCTGCCGCCTGCTGGATATTGCCCAACGCTACCTGCTCCAGCCATTCAGGGATACGATTATTTAACGGACAGGCATTGCTGCATCCCGGCAAGCCACAATCAAGACAGCGGCTGGCCTGCTGCTGGATCATTGACAAAGAAGGCTGTGTAGAAATTTCAGCCCAGTCAAGCACGCGCTCAGAAGGATCACGGTAATCAGCCAGTTGACGACCTTCATCTTTCAAGGGATCACGTTTTAATAAGTGACTGGCATTTTGCACCAACGATTTATTGAAAAAATTTCGCACATCGGTAATTTCCAACGCATCGGTCGGACAGGCAACCACACAACGGGCACAGCCCATACAATCCTCAATGGCGGTAACTCGACCAGCTAACTTACCCTGCTTCCATACAGGAATACCCATGTCGCAAACCTGCTCACACCGCTGGCAGTCATTGCACCTGTCCCTGTCCATATTGATGCCATAAAAACCCGCATGATTGAGCAAGCCAAAGGTCGCGCCATAAGGACACAGATAACGACAGTAAAAACGATTACCAACGATAGGCGCGATAAAAAAGCTACCAAAATAAGTCATCGCCACGATGAGATAAAAACCACCGACAAAACTCACCGTCCACGAATTGGGCGGGTACTGGGTCACCACCATGATGCCGACATAATAGATAAAGAAAAACCATTTTGTGTGACGCAGGGCCCAGGTCCAGTTTGAGCGAGGCGTGCGATCACGAAAAGCAAAACCCACGGTTTCACGAATGCCCACACAGGGACAGTTAAAACCACAGATGATACGCCGGCCAAACAGAAACACCGCCGCTAGAACCAGAAAGAAAGTAATCGTACCCGGCACGTGCAGGGAAGGAAAAACAGGTTGTGCCCAGAGAAAGCCAACATAGGGTTCATAAAAGGGGTACAGCCAGGGAATCAGCCACCAGAACACGGTGACCATAGCAACTAAAATAATTAAACGCCTGCGGGTGTAGGCGTTTTTTTCCGCAATAATTCGCCAGATACCGAAGCCAAGAATAATGCAGTATTCGGTATAACGATTCAGCCAGATGGGATTTTCAAACCAGAACAGCCAGGTTTCATTCAGCCAGCCGACAAAGGCCAGCGTAAATGCCGCCATGCTCAAAACCTGAACACCAATACTATAACGGCTCGGCATTAAATCCTGTGTAGCAGAAGATGCTTCACGAGGTGCGTGGCATATTGGTTGTGCAACATTGACTGTAGCCATAATTATTTACTCGGTCGGATAATTGTTTTTTATCCAGTCCGTCATCCCCATCTTCGCCACGTGTACATCGGCAAAACCATGTTGCGCGAGCAACTGTGCTGCTTTGGCCGATTTACGATCGGTTCGACAAATGGTCACAACCGGTTTTTCAAGATAATCATCTATCTCTTCGATTCGCTGCACCAGTTCTTCCAGCGGGATTAATTTAGAGCCAGGAACATGCCCCTGTTCATCGACATAATCTTCAGGTGTACGCACATCCAGTAATAAAACATCTTCGTCACTATCAAGACGTTGTTTAAGTTCATCGATAGATAACATCGATCCTCTACGCAAGGCGCCCATTATTCGTGGAATAAATGACACCACCGCCAGCAGCGCTAGTGCCATCATGGATTTCTGCACCAGATCCTCTCCACCCGTCGCGGCTTCTTTGCCAATGTAGCCAAGATAAGTGTAAGCAATCGCACCGGGCAGCATAAAAATATAAGTAGCCACGCTGTATTGGGTAAAGCTGATACGCGTCAGGCCCAGCGCATAGTTCAGCAAATTAAACGGAAACAAGGGCACCAGTCGAACAAAGGCTACAAAACGCCAACCTTCATTCTCAACACCGTTAACCAGTTGTTTTAACCAACCACCAGTTTTATTCGCTACCCAGTCAGCGGCCATGAAGCGCGCCATTAAAAAAGAAAGCATCGCGCCGATGGTAGCCGCAGTCAGGTTATAAAAGGTACCGATAACCGGGCCAAACAGGGCGCCACCCAATAAGGTGAGCACAGAACCGGGAAAGAAAAACAGGGTTCCAATAATATAAACCAGCATGAACACTATTGGTGCAGCTGCACCTGCATCTTGTAGCCATGATTCTAACACCGCCGCATCCAGTTGATCCCGGTAGACAACTACCACCGCAATACCTGCGATTACCAACAGCAATAAAATGATTCGTAGTAATTTATTTTTCATCTTTGTTATTCCACTGACGACGATTAATCGCATAGTCGGTTACTTTGCCGATGAAAGGCATGGCCAGCATGCCCGTTATCCATGAACACTGTTTTGGCTCTGTAAAATTATGGATGCCGATGGTCATGCCGACATGCCCCGCCCTGGGCTGTTCACGATAGGTACCGAATAAACGATCCCACCACGAAAGATTAAAACCAAAGTTGCTGTTAGTTTCATCATCCTCTATCGAATGATGCACCCGGTGCATATCCGGCGTCACGATAAGCCAGCGTAAAAACCTATCCAGCATTTTTGGCAGCCCTACATTGCCATGATTGAACATCGCCATGGCATTGAGCACCACTTCAAAAATAATCACCGCCACCACCGATGGCCCCAGCAATAAAATGGTGGCGAATTTAATAAACATCGAAAGAATAATTTCCAGAGTGTGAAAACGCGCACCGGTGGTGACATCATAATCGAGGTCGGCGTGGTGCACCCGATGCAAACGCCAGAGCACAGGCACCGCATGTACCATGACGTGCTGCATATAAATAACAAAATCCATAATCACGACAGATGCCAGCACTACAAACCAGACCGGCACTTCAACTAGATTGAACAGGCCCCAGTCATTTTCAGCCGCCATTTTGGCCACACCCACCGCGGTAGCTGGCAACAGGATTCTGGCAATAAAACTGTTAAAAAACACCAGCCCGAGGTTGTTGGCCCAACGCACCGCCTTGGATACCGTCAACGCGCGTCTGGGCGCAATCATCTCCCAGACAGCCATAACCACCAGTACCCCGACAAAAAAGCTGAGACGAATAGTATTCTCATTTTCAGTCACAAATTCATATAAAGACATGCAAGCCCCACCAACCCCTTGTATGAAATCAATATCTGGTTATAATTGGATTTAGTTAGTATTCAACTAATCACTTGAATAATAGATTACTGGATAATAAACCAATGTCAAGCAAAGGCGTAAAACAACTTCTATTCGAGCAGTTTGCCCGTGTCGGTAAGGCGATGAGCAATGCTAACCGACTGGAAATACTGGAATTTCTGGCGCAGAGCGAGTGCAATGTCGAAGAACTGTCAAAACTGGCAGGCATCACCGTGGCCAACACCTCCCAGCACCTGCAACAACTGCGTCAGGCGGGGCTGGTCAGCAGCCGCAAACAGGGGTTGAAAGTATATTACAGCCTGAGCGGTGACGATGTCATCGAACTGCTATCAATACAACGCAAGGTCGCCGAACGCCATATCGCCGAAGTGGACCAACTAATCGACAACTTCCTCACCGTAAAAGATTCACTAGAACCCCTGCCCCGCGAAGAACTACTCTCTCGCGTAAAACAGGGCCTGGTCACCATCATCGATGTACGCCCGGCCTTCGAATACGATGCCGGCCACGTACCCGGCGCAATCAACATGCCACTCGACAAACTCGACGATCAACTAGCTGATTTTGATTCCGACACGGAAATCGTCGCCTACTGCCGCGGCCCGCATTGTGTACTGGCTTACGATGCGGTAGAAAAACTACGCAAACAGGGTCTTAAAGCAAGCAGACTGGAAGACGGATTTCCCGAATGGAAAATTGCAGGCCTGCCTGTAGAAAAAACAAACAGCAAACTTAACTCTTAAGCAATGGTCAATTTTGATAAGGAGATAACGTGATGAAATTGATCTTTGTCTACAACGCCGATTCCGGCCTGTTCAACACCGTCACAGACATCGCCCACAAAGCACTCTCACCCAAAACCTACAGCTGCAATCTATGCGTACTCACCCACGGCCACTTTAAAATCAAGCAGGACTGGGTTGAGTTTCTGGAACAGATCGACACCGAGATGGAGTTTTTGCATCGGGACGAATTTTTGAAAAAATATAAATTGGGTGATGCAGAACTGCCTGCTGTTTTTGTTGAGGAGGATGGTGAGATTTTGGTTTGGGTGGATCAGGCAACCATAAACCAGATACAGACACTTGATGATTTAAAATCTGTCATCATGAACCGCAAGCAACAAATCATGTGAGCAATTATGTAGGTTCGAATGTATTCGCACCTACAAAAACAAACCCGATCTAATGATTCTCCGAAACCATATTAATCGTATACTTCGGAATCTCTATCACCAGGTCTTCATCACCCACTTCCGCCTGACAACTCAAACGTGAATCTGGATCAAGCCCCCAGGCTTTGTCGAGCATATCATCTTCTTCTTCGGAATTTTCATTGAGCGAATCCATTCCTTCGCGTATGTAAACGTGGCAGGTGGTACAGGCACAGGATTTCTCACAGGCGTGTTCGATCTCAATGCCATTAGCCAGGGCAACGTCACAGATAGTTTTGCCTGTCTCAGCTTCAATCACCATGCCATCAGGACAAAGCTCTTCGTGTGGTAAAAATATTATTTGTGGCATTGCTCTATCTACTCCTGTTCATTGCCTGCATATTCTTCAACTGAATGACCCTGCATGGCATTTCGGATATTGGAATTCATACGCCGTGCAACATAATCTGCACAGGCATCTTCGACCTGTTTAATCGCGGCTTTGATAATTTCTGAATCGTCACCGGCTTTGGCTTCAATTAGCTGGTTTCGCGCCTGGGCAATGTTTGCTTTTTCATCTTCAGACAGCAGCTCATCTCCATCGACCTGCAAAGCCGCATCCAGTGCTTCAACAACACGGTCGGCTTCAACCTGCTGTTCACGCAACATTCTTGAGTGCATATCGTCTTCGGCGTGATCCATGGAGTCACGCAACATGGTTTCGATTTCTGAATCAGTCAGACCATAAGATGGCTTGACATCAACGCTGGCTTCAACGCCGCTGTTTTCTTCACAGGCGCTGACGGTCAATAAACCATCGGCATCTACCTGATAGGTCACCCGGATTCTTGCAGCACCGGCGACGTGCGGAGGAAAACCACGCAGATCAAAACGTGCCAGCGAACGGCAGTCATCGACCAGTTCGCGCTCCCCCTGAACCACGTGCACTGCCATCGCGGTCTGACCATCTTTATAAGTGGTAAAGTCCTGCGCCTTGGCAACAGGAATGGGTGTATTGCGATAAATAATTTTCTCTGCCAGACCGCCCATGGTTTCGATGCCCAGTGAAAGCGGGATTACATCCAGCAGCAGCATTTCATCATCGGGCTTGTTACCCGCCAGCACATCGGCCTGCAGGGCTGCACCAATTGCAACCACCTTATCAGGATCGATACTGACCAGCGGCTCGCGCCTGAAAAACTCGCCTACCATTTCTCGCACGGCCAGGGTACGGGTTGAACCACCAACCATCACCACTTCCAGCACATCTTCAACAGCAACATCGGCATCGCGCAGAGAACGGCGGCAGGCCATGATGGTTTTCTTGATCAGCGGCTCGATCAGCGCCTGCATCTGCGAGCGAGTTAACTCACCCTGCCAGGCAAAATCATCTAATTCGACTTTAACATTAACTTCAGTAACACTCGCTAACTGTTCTTTGGCAGAGCGTGCTTCTCTCATCAGTAGACGCACCAAAGAAGGCGTTGGTATTTTTTTACAGCCAGATTGCTGAAGCATCCAGTCAGCAATAGCATGATCAAAATCATCACCACCCAGCGCACTATCGCCACCGGTTGCCAGCACTTCAAATACGCCCTGCTTGAGACGCAGGATCGAAACATCAAACGTACCACCACCGAGGTCATAAATGGCAATCACGCCTTCCTGACCGGTATCCAGGCCATAAGCAACAGCAGCGGCAGTTGGCTCGTTGAGCAAACGCAGAACATTCAGCTCAGCCAGGCGTGCCGCATCTTTGGTCGCCTGACGCTGTGCATCATCAAAATAAGCCGGCACGGTAATCACCGCGCCCACCAGTTCATCACCCAGGGTTTCAATGGCCCTTGTTTTAAGGCTTTTAAGAATTTCAGACGAGACTTCAACCGCACTAACATCACCAGCGCGGGTTTTAATTTTTGGCACCACCGATTCTGATATTGAAAATTCATAAGGTGAGCTTTGACGCAGGCTTTTTAAATCCGTTGCCGCACGCCCCATCAAACGCTTTATCGAAACAATGGTATTGGATGGGTCAATAACCGCATGCTCAATAGCCGCCTGGCCCACTTCGATACCCTGTTCAGCATAACGTACTACCGAGGGCAAAATATGATCACCATTAATATCAGCGAGGGTTTGCGCCTCACCGCTGCGGACACTGGCAACCAGTGAATTTGTCGTACCCAGATCTATACCAACTGCCAGCTTGTGCTGATGCGGTGCAGTAGTTTGTCCTGGTTCTGAAATTTGTAATAAAGCCATAATTAAAATAATTCGTCTTCAATTTTTGCTGTCAGTTCATCGACCTCTTTTCTGGCTTTTTGCATGAACTGCATTTTTCTTATTAATTCTTTTGCATCATCCAACTGATCATCTTCATATGCAATAGAAAAGTTTGCCGCCATAGCCTGCATTTTATTTTTTATCTGAACAGAAAAATCATCCAGCGCTGCCAGAGGATCATCTTTTGATTGCACATCGGACAGGGCTTCGCGCATTTCCATTTGCTCCATCAAAAACATGGCATCCATAGTTGTTTCATTTTCCAGGTTAAGATCAACGCCTTTTAGCTTCAACAAATAAATTGCCCGCTCAACGGGCTGCCGCAGGGCATTAAAAGCCTCATTAATCCATGAAGTCTGCTGCATGGAGATACGCTTTTCCTGATCAGAAGCACTTACAAACTTGTCAGGATGCACGGCTTTCTGTAATTCCCTGTAACGCTGCTGAACCAGATCAAGATCAACTTCAAATGAGACAGGCACATCAAATAGCTCAAAGAAGTTCTGGGTAAGAATATCGGTAGTCATGACGCTGCGACTATAAAGTCAGGCAAGTTTTAAATAATCGCAATTAGACAGTGAAGCTTTCACCACAACCACACGAGTCTTTTTCTTTTGGGTTGTTGAATTTAAAGCCTTCATTCAGCCCTTCTCTGGCAAAATCCACTTCGGTGCCATCAAGGTAAACCAGGCTTTTTTTGTCGACAATGACTTTTATGTCCTTGTCTTCAAAAACCTCATCGTCGGCGTTAATCTCATCGACAAACTCGATGACATAACCCATGCCGGAACAACCCATGGTTTTTACACCCAGACGTAAGCCTATGCCCTTGCCGCGGTTTTCAAGGAAACTCTTAATACGTTCTGCAGCAGGTTCAGTTAATGTAATAGCCATATAATCAATTACGCGTTTTTCTTTCTGTAATCTTCTACCGCAGCATTAATTGCATCTTCAGCCAGAACAGAACAATGAATTTTAACCGGTGGCAAAGCCAGCTCTTCAGCCAGTTCAGTATTTTTAATCGCCTTGGCTTCATCCAGCGTTTTGCCTTTGACCCATTCAGTCAAAAGCGAACTCGATGCAATTGCGCTACCACAGCCGTAAGTTTTGAATACTGCATCTTCAATCACGCCTTCATCATTCACCTTGATCTGCAAGCGCATCACATCGCCACAGGCGGGGGCGCCGACCATACCGGTTCCGATATTGTCTTCGTTTTGGTCAAACTTACCTACATTACGTGGATTCTCATAGTGATCCAGAACTTTTTCACCGTATGCCATATCTTCTTACCTCAATCTTTATATTTTAAACTGAACACCAAACTAACTAGTGCGCAGCCCACTCGATACTATCGAGATCAATTCCATCCTTATACATATCCCAAAGCGGTGATAATTCTCTCAATTTTTCAACCGCTGTACGTACATGCTTAATAGTTGTTTCAATATCTTTGCTGGTCGTATATCGTCCCATACTAAAACGAATTGAACTGTGCGCCAGTTCATCGTTACGACCCAGTGCCCTTAATACATAACTGGGTTCCAGGCTGGCTGATGTACAGGCACTACCACTGGAGATAGCCAGGTCTTTCAGCGCCATCAACAGGCTTTCACCTTCAACGTAGTTAAAACTGATATTCAGATTGCCGGCAACGCGCTGCTCAAAATCACCATTAATATAAACTTCCTCCATGTCCTTGAGGCCATCCCACAACTGGTTCCTCAAGGTAATCAGGCGCTCATTCTCGGTTGCCATTTCTTCATTGGCAATACGAAAAGCCTCGCCCATGCCAACGATCTGGTGCGTTGCCAGTGTGCCAGAACGCATACCGCGCTCATGCCCGCCACCGTGCATCTGCGCTTCCAGGCGAACGCGTGGCTTTCTCTGTACATACAATGCACCCATGCCTTTAGGGCCGTAAATTTTATGCGCTGAGAAACTCATCAGGTCAACCGGCAGGCTGGCAAGATCAATGGGGACTTTACCCGCACTTTGCGCCGCATCAACGTGGAAAACAATCTTGCGTTCACGACAGGCATTACCAATGGCTTCAATGTCCTGAATCACACCGATTTCATTATTCACATGCATGATAGAAACCAGCGTTGTGTCATCGCGCATCGCGGCTTTGAGTTTTTCCAGGTCTACCAGTCCATTTTGTTCCGGGTCAAGATAGGTCACTTCGTAGCCTTCTCGCTCTAACTGACGACAGCTATCGAGCACGGCCTTATGTTCTGTTTTACAGGTGATAATGTGCTGACCGCGTTTTTTATTAAAATGCGCCACACCTTTGATTGCCAGGTTATCTGATTCAGTCGCACCCGAAGTAAAAATAATTTCACGTGGATCGGCACCGACTAAATCAGCAATATGCTGGCGCGCCTGTTCAACTGCAGCCTCTGCTTGCCAGCCATAAGCATGGCTACGTGAAGCAGGATTACCAAAGGTCGCATCCGGCCCCATATACTTGAGCATTTCAGCGACAACGCGCTCATCAATCGGCGTGGTCGCGCTGTAATCTAAATAAATTGGCTTATCTGTTTTATCGTTCACAATTCAACTCTTCTGTTACGTTAATCTTGCTGCTTTAATTCACTTACAAGTTCGCGGCCATCATGACAGCTGAACTTTTTAATCCTAAAATCTGTTCCAGGGCTTCGACAAAGCGTTCAACTTCTTCCATGGTGTTGGCCCGGCCAAAACTGATGCGAACAGCACTGGTCGCCAGTTCATCCGGTATCGCCATCGCCTTTAGCACATGGCTGGGCTCTGTCTTGCCACTGGTACAGGCCGAGCCGCTGGATACCGCAAAACCACGCCGATCCAGTTCCATCAACAGTGTTTCACCATCAAAGTCCTGCACACCCATCTGCAATGTGTTTGGCAAACGTCCGGCCTCATTGGCAAAAACTTTTACCTGATCAAACTGCTGCAACAGTTTTTCCAGTGCATCACGTAAAGTTCTTACGTGATCAGCGCGTTCATCCATTGCCTGCATGGCCAGCTCAGCTGCCATACCAAAACCAACAATCGCAGGCACGTTCTCGGTACCTGCTCTCAAACCTTTTTCCTGTGAGCCACCCTGCGTCAATGAATGCATAGGCAACTGTTTGTCAACAATCAAAGCCCCCGCACCCAATGGCCCGTACAACTTGTGAGCCGACAGGGTCATCGCGTGCACACCTGTTTGCTCGAAGCTAAAAGCCAGCTTACCGGCGATTTGTGAAGCATCGGTGTGAAACCATGCCCCGTTCGCCCTTGCCTGTGCGGCCAGCTTTTTAATATCCTGTAGCGCACCAGTTTCGTTGTTCGCGGCCATCACCGAAACCAGTGCCGTGTCATCTTTTATCACCTGCTTCAGCGATGCCTGCGTCACCAGCCCCTGTTCATTAACGGCTATCCTGTCCACAGCACAGCCGGAATCAGCTAGCGTTGCAGCCGGTTGTAACAGCGACATATGCTCAATTTCGCTGACTGCAATTCGCTGCACACCTGCATCGATACACAATCCCTTGAGCATCAAATTATTTGCTTCAGTGCCACCGCTGGTAAAAACCACCTGCGATGACTGCGCACCCATCAGCGCTGCAACCTGTTCACGCGCCTGCTCTATGGCGTCGCGCTGTAATCGTCCAAAACGATGCAGGCTTGATGGGTTGCCATAAATCGCCTCCATATAAGGCTGCATTGCCTCAAGCGCCTTCTCATGCAATGGCGTGGTTGCATTATGATCAAAATAAACCGCCATGCTTTTCGTTAGCCTGCTGGAATTCAGGCAGCCGCATCAGCATCAGAGCTGATTGAATCCTGACGAATTGAAACTTCCTTAACTCGCTTATTTTCCATCATCCCTGCCAGTGTTATTCCATCCAGAAAACCTTTAATTTCATTACTCAAATCCTGCCAGAGATCATGGGTCAGACAGCGATGTACATTCTGGCAGCCCTCACCCGCATCACAGGCAGACATTTTTACACTTTCATCTACAGCCATGATTATCGATGAGACACTGATCTCATCAGTAGGACGTTTGAGTGAATAACCACCGCCTGGACCTCGTGTACTAACGACGATGTCATTGCGGCGTAATTTTGAAAATAACTGCTCCAGATAAGACAGTGAGATATCCTGTCGCTCTGAAATTGCAGCAAGCGAAACAGGACCTTTCTCCTGATGGAAAGCCAAATCTAAGACTGCGGTGACCGCATAACGGCCTTTTGTTGTTAATCGCATTACCCACTACCCAAGTTCTATATAAGTTGTGGCTAATTTTACCTAATCCCTAGTAATTTAGTCAAGTATTATTTCCGACTATTTTAGTCAACTATTCACCTTCGATCTTCTGGGGCTCATCTTCACTATCCTCAGAGGACGAAATACTGCAGGGCCCAAGATCGGGCAGATTACTGACATCAATCTCAGTGCCGAGGTGCTTCAACGCCCCGCACATGGTCTCCATTTTTTCGTCCATGGCGTGGATATGGTCAAGCATGCGGTTGATTGCTGTCGCCACCGGGTCAGGGGCTTCTTTGGTGGCACCATAGGCATCAAAACCCATTTTTTCAGCGATAGCATCGCGTTTTTCCTGATTTGCACTATCCTGTTGCCGGGTTTTGCGAACAAGCCGCCCCGGCACGCCAACCACGGTGCCGTTTTCAGGCACATCATGGGTTATCACCGCATTCGAACCAATACGCACGCCCGAGCTAATGGTAATCGGGCCCAGCACCTTGGCACCGGCACCTACCACCACGTTGTCCATCAAGGTTGGATGGCGTTTGCCCTTATTCCAGCTGGTACCACCAAGCGTGACGCCATGATAAAGCGTACAGTCGTCACCAATTTCAGCAGTTTCACCAATCACCACACCCATGCCGTGGTCGATAAAAAAGCGACGCCCGATGGTCGCACCCGGATGAATCTCAATACCGGTAAACCAGCGAGCGATATGCGCAAAAAAACGCGCCAGCCATTTCAGTCCCAGATTCCACAACCAGTGATTAAAGCGATGCATGATCAGGGCGTGCAAACCGGGATAGGCCGTCAACACCTCTAAAGTGTGGCGTGCCGCGGGGTCGCGATCAAAAACGCAGCGAATATCTTCTCGTAAACTGATGACTAATTCCTCTTGTTATATGTACCTGAGAATATAGATTAAAAGCAGACACTTAGCCGGGTATTATTGCACGGACAGGGCCAGGTTATAACCTGAAAACTTACGGATATTGAGCACACCGCAATCCAGAACCAGGTATTGCCCCTTAATACCCTGCAAAACACCTTCAATTTTTTCCTGCTTGTCAAAATTCAGCGACTTGACCTTCTCGGGATGATTGGCAATGGGATATTGAATTTCAAGCTGTTCAGCATCAGGTAAAAACTCAATCGCATCGGCACCGAATTGTTGTTTTAATTCATCGATGACCGAAGCTGACTCAGCCACGATTCGATCTCGCACCTCCGCCAGGCTGATTGAGTCAGGTGACCCCTTGAGCATCTTGCGCCAGTCGGTGCGATCCGAAACGTGTTTTTTTAATTCCACTTCAAGCAAGCCCGATTGCAATCGGGTTGCCACTTTAAAAATGGGCAAGGCCTGGCCCGCACCCTGATCGATCCAGCGTGTAGGAATTTGTGTGCCACGGGTGATCCCCACTTTTACACCCGACGAATTCGCCAGGTATACGTAATGCACCTGCATACAGTGCTGCTCACCCCATTCGGGCTCGCGACAGGTTCCCGCATCATAGTGACAGGTTTCCGGTTTCATAATACACATGTCGCATTCAGCCAGATCCCTGAAACAGGGATAACAGTGCCCCTGCGCATAACTCTTACTGGTTTTCCTACCGCAGGAGACACAGTTGATTTCACCACTGTGCTCAAGCAATATTTTTTTTCCAATCAGCTCATTCATGGAAATCAGTTCATCACCTATCGGCAAGTGATAATTAACTGGCGAAGCCAGCGCTACTTTCATTTTTTTTATATTGCCCTGCACTAAAATACCCTGAACATTTAAAAGTTTATTTTATAAATCTTGTAATCCGGCACATCGCCCGCTTCAACTCATCCACCGAACGTGTGTAAGAAAAACGCACGTGCGTATTGGCTTCAAACTCACCAAAATCGATACCCGGCGTTACCGCCACGCCTTCTTTTTCGAGCAGGTCTTTGGTCCACTGAAATGAATCATCGGTAATCGCACTGCAATCTGCATAGATATAAAATGCGCCCTGCGGCTGCACTGGAATTTTAAAACCGGCTTCTTCCAGCAGTGGCAACAAATAATCACGACGCTCCCTGAACATGGCAACCCGGCGTTGCAGAATTTCATCGGTGTCTGGCTCAAAAGCGACCAGCGCTGCGTATTGCGAAATGGTTGGTGGCGCCAGAAAAATATTCTGCGCAACACGATCAACCACATCGACAAATTGCTCGGGCACCACCATCCAGCCAATGCGCCAGCCGGTCATACCAAAATATTTTGAGAAACTGTTGATCACAAACATCTCTTCCGACAATGCCAGCGCGGTGTATTCTTCGGCATCGTAAACCAGCCCCTGATAAATTTCATCAACGATCAGGTGGCCATGCTTTTTCTTTACCGCTTCGAACACCCCCTGCATTACACCGCGTTCAATTAACGTGCCCGTCGGATTTGAAGGGCTGGCCACCATCGCGGCACGAGTATTGTCCTGCCAGTGCTCGCCAATGAGTGAAGCAACAAACTGGTATTGCGTCTCTGCGCCGACTGGCACATGGATACTGTTAACACCCAGTACCTGGGCGATATTTCGATTACACGGGTAGCTGGGATCAGTCAGCAAAATACTGTCGCCCGCATCCGTCAACACCGACAGGGCCAGTTGCAGAGCACCCGAGGCGCCCGGCGTAACCACAACACGACGTGGATTAATTTCCAGATTGTATTTGTGCCGGTAATGGTCCGCAATCGCCTGGCGCAATTCCGGCAGACCGGTCGCCGCTGTATAATTGGTTTTTAGCTGGCGTAATGCCTGAATACCGGCATCAACAATCGGTCTGGCGGTGGCAAAATCCGGCTCACCCACTTCAAGATGAACAATCGACTGGCCTTCAGCTTCCAGCTTTCTGGCACGCGCCAGCAAATCCATGACGTGAAAAGGTGGAATTGTTTCTGCTCGGCTCATTTATAATTCAATTTAAAGCTGCATTTTAAGAAAACACATACTATATCAGTTTAGCCAAACAGTCTGGAAACAATGTAAGCTTTAAGCAACAGCAATATATTTGTAAAATACAAAAATGCATCACAAATTCCATTTCCTGCCTCTGCTCTTGTGCCTGATATTCCCTGCAATGGCAGAAGCCTACCCTGAAAAAGCGCTGGTGCCGGGTGGCATCGCCCTGCTCGCCTTGCCAGATTACCAGGAAGGCACGAAAGTCACTTTTGACAACAAACAAATCGCCGTCTTTCCCTATAAAAACACTTGGGTCGCCATGGCCGGCATACCGCTTGACGCCAAACCGGGAAATTACCAATTCTCAATCAAACACCATACGGGTATCACCCTGAACACCCGCGTCACAGTCAAAGATAAAAAATATCAGGAGCAGCACCTCACCATCAAGAACAAACGCAAGGTGAATCCAAACGAAGAGGACATGGTACGAATTAAAAAAGAACGCATTCGCAAGCAAAAAGCCAAAACCATACGAACAGACTCCATACCCAAAGTCGATTTCATATGGCCCACCGAAGGCCACATCAGTAGCGTATTCGGCCTGCGTCGTTTTTTCAATGGACAGGAACGCCGTCCTCACAATGGCCTGGACATCGCCGCCAATACCGGCACGCCAGTCAGGGCCACCGCCGATGGCACGGTAATCGATGCTGGAGATTTCTTCTTTAGCGGCAACATGGTATTCATTGACCATGGACAGGGCATCATCAGCCTGTACGCCCACATGGATCACATTGATGTTAAACCCGGTGACACCGTCAAACAGGGAGAACGCATTGGTGCCGTAGGCCAGACCGGCCGCTCCACCGGCCCACATCTGCACTTCGCTGTGTTTGCCAATAAAACCCTGATCGACCCCATCTATATGCTGCCAAAACGCCCTGATCAGCCGACTGAAAAACCACAGATGAGCGCTTACCCCTGAAAACTTTATCCACCAAAAACCATTAAAACACTTGCGTTCAGCCAGGAATTAACGATAATTACAACGCTTTAGCACAACCCTGAAACAGACACCGGTAAAACATGGCAAAAGAAGAAGCAATACAAATGGAAGGCACCGTCATTGAGACACTTCCCAACACAATGTTCCGAGTTGAACTTGAAAATGGCCACGTGGTCATTGCACACATCTCTGGAAAAATGCGCAAACATTACATTCGCATCATGACAGGTGACCAGGTAACAGTTGAACTGACTCCCTACGATCTGGAAAAAGGCCGCATTGTATATCGCGCCAAGTAATTTTATTTAATTTGAATACATAAAAAAGCCTGTCAAATGACAGGCTTTTTTATTTTAACGAAATGGAATGTTGTTCCATATCAAAAAAACAGGCAGCAAACTAAAAAATCAGGCCTCTTCCGCCTTCGGTTGCGAAGTTGATTCTGTCTGTATATCCAGTTCACCATCTTTCACTGAAACCTTAACCTTACCGCCGTGTAATAATTCACCAAACAGCAAAGCATTGGCCAGTGGCTTTTTAAGGTAATCCTGAATAACGCGTGCCATGGGTCTTGCGCCCATCTTTGGATCATAACCTTTTTCAGCCAGCCATTTTCTGGCGTCATCATCAACATTAATTGAAACTTTTTTGGCATCCAGCTGGGTCTCAAGCTCAACCAGGAATTTATCGACCACGTGTGACAGTGTTGCAGCATCCAGCGGGCCAAATTGCACTATAGCATCCAGACGGTTTCTGAATTCCGGCGTGAAAATTTTCTTCAGTTCTTCAGCACCATCAAGCTCATGTTTCTGCTCGGTGAAGCCCATGGAACGCCTGTCCATCATTTGCGCACCCGCATTAGAAGTCATAATGAGAATCACATTTCTGAAATCTGTTTTGCGACCATTACTATCGGTGAGCGTACCGTGATCCATCACCTGCAACAGGATATTGAACACTTCCGGATGCGCTTTTTCGATTTCGTCGAGCAACAGGACTGAATGCGGCTGTTTTTTGATAGCTTCGGTTAAAAGACCACCATCATCAAAACCAACATAACCGGGAGGTGCGCCGATCAACCTGGAAACAGTATGCCGCTCCATGTATTCAGACATATCAAAACGCACCAGCTCTACACCCATAATATTAGCCAGTTGATTACAGACTTCGGTTTTGCCCACGCCCGTTGGGCCGGTAAACAGAAATGACCCGATTGGTTTGTCAGGGTTACCCAGACCGGAGCGTGACATACGAATCGCGGTTGATAATGACTCAATAGCATCACCCTGTCCAAATACCACCAGATTCAAATCACGATCAAGATTTTTCAACACTTCGGTATCAGAAGTCGATACCGTTTTAGGCGGTATGCGTGCAATCTTGGCAACAATGGCTTCAATGTCGTGCACATTAATCGAGGCCTTGCTTGACTTGCTGTTTAACTGACGGTGCGCACCGGCTTCATCAATCACATCAATCGCCTTGTCTGGCAGGAACCGATCGGTAATATAACGCTCGGACAATTCGGCCGCTGAACGCAATGCATTATTGCTGTACTTCACATCGTGATGCTCTTCAAAACGCGTTTTCAGGCCTTTTAGAATATCGATGGTTTCTTCAATACTGGGCTCGGGCAGGTCAATCTTCTGGAAACGACGCGCCAGTGCGTGGTCTTTTTCAAAAATACTGCGGAATTCACTGTAGGTCGTCGAACCGATGCATTTCAGTTCACCGGAAGCCAGCACCGGTTTGATCAGGTTAGACGCATCCATCACCCCGCCCGATGCTGAACCCGCACCGATGATAGTGTGAATTTCATCGATAAATAAAATTGAACCTTTACGCTGTTTTAAATTTTTCAGTACCGCCTTCAGGCGTTTCTCAAAGTCACCGCGATATTTGGTGCCGGCAACCAGCGCACCCAGATCCAGTGAATAAATGGTGCAGTCATTCAATACTTCGGGCACTTCTTTATCAACAATTCTTTTTGCCAGACCTTCAGCCAGTGCAGTTTTACCGACACCGGCCTCACCCACCAGCAGGGGATTATTTTTTCTACGGCGACACAGTGTCTGTATAGTGCGTTCTATTTCATCATCACGCCCAATCAGCGGATCTATATGGCCCTGCATGGCACGTTGATTCAAATTGGTAGTGAAATTCTCCAGCGGTTGCTGGTCAGGGTCATTAGTTTGGTCTTCCTGCGTAAAGGCATCCAGCTCTTCAAGATCATCTGATACCTTGGTAATGCCGTGTGAAATGTAATTAACAATATCAAGGCGATTGATATTCTGCTGGCTAAGCAGGTAAACCGCCTGTGATTCCTGCTCACCAAACATGGCAACCAGCACGTTGGCACCGACGACTTCTTTTTTACCCGAAGACTGCACATGGAAAACAGCGCGTTGCAAAACACGTTGGAAGCCCAATGTAGGCTGTACTTCACCGCCAACCACATCGCCAAAAACAGGGGTGTGTTTTTCCAGGTATTCGCGCAGCTCACTCGCCAGCAGGTTGAGATCAGCACCGCAGGCCTGCAGCACCGAATTAGCACTGCTATTGTCCAGCAGCGCCAACAATAAATGTTCGACTGTTATGTATTCGTGACGCTTGTCACGCGCTTCGCTAAATGCTTCATTCAACGACGCTTCAAGTTCTTTACTCAACATAACGATACCTCTTCTTACTAATACAAATGTAGCTATGAGTTTCTAAGCTTCCTCCATGGTGCACATTAATGGGTGTTGATTGACTCGTGAAAACTCATTCACCTGATCAACCTTTGTCTCGGCAATCTCATAACTAAAAACGCCACAGACCCCCTTTCCTTTGGTATGCACTGCCATCATAACCCGAGTTGCCTTATCAGAATCCATACCAAAGAACATGGATAAAATCTCAACCACAAACTCCATAGGAGTATAGTCGTCATTTACCAGTACAACTTTATACTTTTTCGGTTCCTCAAGCTTTGGCTGGTCTTCTTCAACCGCCAAGCCTTCATCAAAATCAAAATCGTGTTGATTACTCATGATTCTTGTAGTGCTCACTCTCAGTGTAGAACATGTTGTAGTTTTTGTAAGAAACTACTTCCATCAATGCAGTGCTTTTGCTGATTAGCGGTAAAACCGGCTTAACCGCCCCGCTAATCACACCCAAAAAACCGGGATATCCTGTCTCAGAGCACAACATAAAACGTAAAAGTTTATTACACGGATAATTTTACATCAGGAGCTGCTAATACAATAGTCCTGAATATTTAGCGGTATTTCAACAAGTTACTCTACAGAAGCAAAACCCAGTATGGTTTCTTTTAGCTCCTGATTCAGTTTTTTCTCAACTTTAGCCAGCATCCGCTGATTTAACTGCTCTCTACTTGAAGCTGAGACCTTGAGTGGCCAGCTTTTGTTCCCCTGAACTTTGCCATCAGCAGATACCAGTCGCAGGGTCAGGGTACCACGCAACCAGTACCAGTCATCTTTTCTGGTGGGAGACTGGATCTCCAGGCCTGATGATAAGCCGTAGCCAGCCAACCCGGCCGGGGCTTCAGGAAAGCCCGATTTAGCCATCGCACCCTTGAGCACTTTGTCCAGACCACCGACTGAATCCTGGATAATTGAAGCTTTCATCTTTAATGCAGCCAGGGCAGATTCCAGCCTGTCGCGCAATTCAGCACGATTCCATTTTGCGGCTACCCCCTTACCACTGAGATCAATCACCTTGAGGGTCTTTTGCAAAGCATCGCGCTGATCCTGCGAAGCAAGCACACGCTGATAGACAGCAACCTGGTGCAGAGGGTTTTTCTTGCTCGCCACAGTGCTCAGTTCAAAATCAGCTTCCTTATCGATCCGGGCAATTTCCTGGCGAATATTATTGCCCGCCTGATGGCGATCCAGCACCGCCAGAGCATAGTGGGTCAAATCAGGTGACTGCCACTGTTCGGCAACCCGTGCGCCGTCAATAATCTTATTGGTCTGTATATTAACGTTCTGCATGATGCGCTGTGACTTGTTCACTGATTCAGAGCCGTTCTGATTAACCACCTGCACATCCTGCCTGGTGGTCGAAGATTCACGAATACGCAATTCAAAAACCCTGGTCAAGTTTGCCAGCGCCCGGTCTTTGGCACGTTCTGTATCTGATGCTGAACCAGTCGCCACCACGTACATCGAATTTGGATATTTAGATGATTCACCATTAACCCAGTTAGGTTGATTGGCATTCACCACCGATGCTGTTTTCATACACCCCATCAAAAACAGGCAGGATAATATAAACGGTTTTTTCAGACTTGCTCGCATGATAGCTCCTGTTATTTTTTAGCAATCACATTCAGGGACATATTAGGCGCCACCCAATGCTCCATCAGAAATGCCGTCTGGCCCGATTTAATGTCCACCTCTTTCTGAATGATATCAATCAGGGCGCCTGATTCACCATGAATGTTAATGTTAACTTTATTTTTGCCTTCAGGCAGCTTGACTCTCGCTAACTGAATCGTCTGTGGCAAGGTCGTCCAGCTTCGGGTATCAGCCTGCTCGGTCGCCACATTGACAACCGTTGCCAGAAAACCGGCCAATGGACCACGTTTTTCTTCAAACTTTTCCTGTGTTTCATGCTTAACTACTGCACGGGCGATAGCCCGCGTTGTGATTAAAGGCATATCACTGGCCAGTGCCGCCCTTGCCAGGGCGTCAATATCTTCTACCAGCTCAAGATTAGCCGACACCTTATTATCAGTTGTTAATTGCGCAGAGTAACGTTGCTTCGGTGCCGGGTATTTTGGTACGGCAATTTTAACAGTATCGACCACTTTACCAGTAACATTTGCAACAATTCTATTTTCTTCTCGAACTGGCGCCAGACTACTATTTACAATAACAACAAGCTCTCCCTCTCCTTTAGCTATTTTTCTGGGCTTAAACCGCTTTAAATTAAAGTTCTTTTTCAGGGTACGCAATTCCTCATCATGACCTTCTTGGGCAAGGAGTCGTAACAAATCCTTTTTGAGCGTATCTGGAACTCCTATATCCTGTTTATCTTTTGTTGATTCATAAACTTTCTTCGCCTGTCGATAGGCAACCAGAGCCTGATCAGTTTCGCCCAGCACTTCAAAAATCATCCCGGAGAAATAACGCACAAAGGGATCTTCTTCAGGTTGCTCACCCCACTCCTGCATTTTTACATCCGCCTGCAATATTTCAACACGTGCCGCATCAAGGTCATTAAGCTGGATATAGTTCATCGCCATATAGGCGTGCAACAGCACTTGTTCATAACGGTCGCCCGAAAAACCGCGCATCTTGTCATTGACAATTAATGCGCCTGCCTGCTCGGAAACACTGACGCCATAAAGCTCTTCAATTTTCCCCTTTGCGATTTCAAAAATTTGATTACTGGCCTGATAATCACCTTTTATACGTCGCAGCATCCCCTTATTCAAGCTCGCCAGCACATCTTCGTGTTGCGCATCCTCTTGCTCGGCAATCTCCAGCGCATTGCCAATACGACCAGCGGCCAGTGCACCGTGCATGGTTTCGGCTTTCTTGCCCAGAGTGACACAACCGGTTAACAACAATGACAGGCATAAAAAGACAATGGCTCGTCTTGAGCAGTAGTGTGCCAACATTAAAATACTCCCTGATTAATTATTATTATTATTTTTATTAACAAACGGTTTACAGACGCAGACCGCTACGCTCAATCGATTTTTTAATCTTCTGCTGCCCCACCCAAACCTTACGATTATTGGCCAGATCGATTAACGTTAAATCAACCTGATAAAAACGCACCTGCTCACCTTCAATTGCATCGATAATGGTGTTGATAGTGCCTTTCAGCATAAAGTCAGCACCCGCCTCGTTGCCCATTTCTTTTCTGCTTTCTTCAGAGGCGTGTAAATCCTGGTCTTTACGCTCGCTACGAATTTCCTTACGCTCCTCACTGGAGGCAACAAAACTGACTTCGCCAGAATTAATCAGGGCACGCTCAATATCTGCTATAAATGTTCGCGTATTGATATGCTCGTGAGAAAGATTACGCACCTTACCAACAATCACCGTGGGCATCTTGCCCGTTTTAGACGTGAATTTACTCAGCCATCTTTGTGATAAAACATCCTGAATCATTTCCTGGGAGACTTTTCTTGAATCCACGTCATTCCATTTACCACTCAGGTCTTTAACAGAATCGACAGCTTCACGTTTAACAACAGGTTTGCAGGCAGCCACACCGGCAACCAGGCTCAGTACCAGCAACACGCTCAGAAGGTTACGAAAACAACGGGTAGACATAGCTCACTCCTTTTTTAAAATTCTTAACTAATAATAACTGTAGCTTTTATACCATTTAATCTGGAAAAAATCACAACAAAGGCATAATAATTGGCATTATACCCGGCCAAAGTTGCACTGACATAACACAACAGGTATCTTCACTGCATGAAAAATATTGACACCTTGCTGCACGCTCGCTGGATTATCCCGGTTGATGGGGATAAAAACTATTTACCTGATCACAGTATCGCTATTCACGAAGAACGTATTCTCGACATTCTGCCCAGCGACACAGCCAGAAAAGAGTACCAGGCTCAAACTGAAATCAACTATTCAGAACATGCCCTGATACCCGGGCTGATAAATGCCCACACTCACGCCGCAATGAACCTGTTCCGTGGCCTGGCCGACGACCTGCCCTTGATGGACTGGCTGAACAACCATATCTGGCCCGCTGAAAATAAGTGGGTCAATGAAGAATTTGTGCAATTCGGTACCGAACTGGCCTGTGCCGAAATGCTGCGTGGCGGCACTACCTGCTTCAATGATATGTACTTTTTTCCCGATATCACCGCCCGTATCGCCAATAAAACGGGGATTCGCGCCAGCATCGGTTTGATTGCTCTCGATTTTCCGACCATCTGGGCACAAAATGCCGATGAATACATCGACAAGGGGCTGGTCGTGCACGATGAGTATCGCGGCAATGAACTGATCACCACGGCTTTTGCCCCGCATGCGCCCTATACCGTTTCTGATGAACCAATACAGAAAATACGCATGCTGGCCGATGAGCTGGATCTGCCCATTCACATGCACATTCATGAAACTGCGCAGGAAGTGGAGGAAGCCGTTAAAAATACAGGCAAACGACCATTGCAGAGACTGGACGACCTGGGACTGATTTCACCTAACCTGGTGGCTGTACATATGACCCAGCTGGAAGATAATGAGATTGAGCAACTGGCCGCGGCGAGCAGCCATGTGGTTCATTGCCCGGAATCCAACCTGAAACTCGCCAGTGGTTTTTGTCCGGTAAAACAGCTACTGGATGCCGGCATTAATGTGGCACTGGGCACGGACAGCGCCGCCAGCAACAACGATCTGGACATGTTTGGCGAAATGAAAACCGCCGCGCTGCTGGCCAAAGGCGTTTCGGGTGATGCCACGGCAGTGCCAGCCCACCAGGCGCTGGCCATGGCCACCATCAATGGCGCAAGAGCGCTGGGCATAAGCGACAAAACCGGCTCACTCAGTATCGGCAAATACGCAGACCTGATAGCTGTAGATTTCTCTTCCATCGAGGCCACACCGGTCTACGATCCGGTCTCACACCTGGTTTACTGTTGCGGGCGCGAGCAGGTCTCTGATGTCTGGATAGCCGGCAGGCATGTGATGAAAAACCGCACTATCACTACACTGGAGACGGAGCGCATCAAACAGGCAGCGAATGAATTTGGCGCGAAATTGAATTGAGCATGAAAAACACCCTTATTTTTAAAGCCTGTCTTTTTCTAGCCCTGTTTTATTCATCGACCGCAGGCGCAGATACTTTCATTGCACTCGCCCCCAGCATGTCTAAAATTGGCACACCTTCGGCATCGACCCGACCTTTACTCGCCGATTTTCGGCTTGGCTACGAAATCCCACATCATCAGCTTGAACTGGCAATCATGACCAGCATCGAAGATGACCAGCTCAATCAACTGACGATCGATATACCCTCCGTTGCATCAGTTTTCTATCGTTATATAGCAAACCCGAAATCTGACGTTAAATTTCACTTAATAGTGGGCGCCAGTCAGATAGAAGTAGAATCATCCTATCCAGGCATCGCTGATTCTAGCGACCAGTTTGATGGCTTTAGTTATGGCATCGGCCTGGAAGAAGCCTTTCGGTCTATCCCAGACCTTAAAATAAAATTCGACTGGATTTCATTGTACGATGGCGACCAGATTACTATTAGCACCATCAGTCTGGGGCTTCGCTATGAATTTTAAAACCTGCAACAAGTTATGCTTATACGCCCTGTTTATTTTTCTTGCTGCCTGTAGTTCTGGCGATGAGACCAACCTGGTGAACTTACATACCGTTGCTGACCAGGACATCGTTTCCATAAGTTTTCCCGCTGACACTGAAACCATACTTTCCATAAACAGCGAGTATGATTTTAGCCTGCAGGGCCTAACATCAAATGGCGTCGAAACCACCATCAGCGGCGGCATTCAATGGTCCCTGTCTGATGGAGCCGTTAGCACTATTGACCAGAAAGGCCACTTTACCGCCAGTGCAACTGCGGAACTGATAACCGTCACTGCCGAATTCGGTTTTTTTAGTGACTCCATTGAAATTAAAGTATCCTCGGCAAAATTCGATCAGGTAGTTCAGTTTGATCAGAATGAACTCATCATTGACATGTGTCGCTCACAGACTTTCACCCCGATTGGTAGTTATATAGATGAAAACGGAAACGAAGAAATACGCCCGGTCGATAGCATCACCATTAATACCATAGACTGGATTATTCGTGATCAGGATAATAATCCATCACAACGAGCACACATTGAAACATTGGATAATCAGGCAACTTTGCACTCATTGGCCGAGGGCAATATTATTATTCAGGCAAAAGCAGTTTCTCAATATAGCAATACCGAAATGACTTCTGGCGATTTTGATCAGGCAATAACGAATAATCTGAACAGCATTAAACTTTGCTATAGCAGCGCTTCAGACTTAACCAGTTGCGCCGTCACTAATGCCAGTGTCAAAAAAGACAAATCCATCTCCTTGATCTCGGTAGCTAATTACCAGGCACTGGACGGCTCTGATTTTTATGAGAATATAAGCGCAAACAGTAAATGGGGCATCGATAACACTGCAAACGCATCAATCGCTTTATCTACAGACGCCCAGCAGCTCAATATTACCGGTGCAACCGAGGCATCCAATGCCACCATTTCTGTCGCCTGTGGCGATATTGAACAGGCAATTGATGGCATTGATATATCGCAGGGCGTGGTGCTTGATACGCCAGTCAGCTGCCTTAGTGGCGCAAGCTGTTTAAGCGCTTCCTCAACCGTTGCTATTGACCTGCTCAGCGTCACATCCCTGAAGGTTAGTGCCAATAATACTAATTTAACCAGTGCTGAAGCCCTGATTCTGAGCGTGCGCCCGGTTGAGATTGACCTGATAACGACGGCTGTTTTTTCAGACAATACGGAAGCGGACATCACCAGCGATACGACTCTGGTGTACAGCATTACTCAGGGTAAAGATGTCGTTATTGAAGAAAAAGCCGGCTTTGTGGGTATCTATACGGTACTGGGTGCCGGCACGGCTGAAATTAAGCTGGATTTCCGCGATGAGACATTTTATGCCTTAATTGAAATCCCCTGATACAGAACTGACATTTTTCTGATAATTAATCAGAGTTATCCTAAAATAAGCCGCATGAACACAGCCCATACCAAACACAACGTAGATCCCACAGAAATCCGAAAATTTGAAGAACTGGCCAGCCGCTGGTGGGACAAAAGCGGTGAATTCAAAGCCCTGCACGAGATGAACCCGATTCGGCTGAACTTCATCAATACCAATAGCCCCCTGTCAGGCAAGAAGGTGCTGGATGTAGGTTGCGGCGGCGGCATTCTTACCGAAAGCATGGCTCGTGCTGGTGCCACAACCACCGGCATCGACATGGGTAAATCGCCGCTCTCCATCGCAAAACTGCACGCGATGGAAGAAGAGCTGGAAGTCGAATACATTCAAACCACCGTGGAAGCCCATGCCGCCGAGCAGACCGCCCGCTATGATGTAGTGAGCTGTATGGAATTGCTGGAACACGTGCCCGATCCCGCTTCCATCATCAATGCCTGCACCCAGCTGGTCAAACCCGGTGGATTTGTGTATTTTTCCACCGTTAACCGAAATGCCAAGTCTTATTTGTTCGCCATACTCGGCGCCGAGTACGTAATGAAAATGCTGCCCAAGGGCACACACGACTACAGCAAATTCATCCGCCCTTCTGAGCTGGATGTCTG